>CAYMJK010000322.1:0-5677 GCA_964390535.1 uncultured Phycisphaeraceae bacterium
CTTCCATTCTCCCGGGAGGGCCGAACTTGCCGGTGAGGTTGTGGAGTTGCTGGAGAAGCAGCACCGGCTGCTCGCGTACTACACCGAGCAGCCATTCATGGTCCTGCCCGTCGTTGTGGCGGGGACCGACGAGACGCTGCCCCGGCCATTCGGTTTCTGGGCGGACATCGACGGGATCACGTGCTGGAAACTCGTCACCGAGGAGCGCGCGCTGCCGCTGCGCCGCGAGGGGAACTTCTGGGCGGATGTCGGCCGCTCGTGGTTGTATCACGGCACGCTGCACGAATGCTTCCATCACGGGGCGTGCTACGACCTCGGGCTCATGCGGGAGCGTTGGTTCTGCGAGGGGGTGTCGGACTATCTCGCGGCGCTCGGCGCCGTGTGCTATTCGGCGGAGCGCGACAAGGCCCACGTCTCGCAGTGGCTCGAGCCGGTGGAGCAGACGCTGGCGGATCGGGAGACGATCGACATTCTCTCGGGGGATGTCTGGTGGGCGGAGGCGGGCGGGCGGCTCGGCGGGCCGCTCGAGCTTGCCGCGTACGCCGCGTCGCTGTACTCGGTGGCGCGACTGGTCGATGACCACGGCTATGGCTGGATCGCGCCCGTTCTCAGGCGGGTCGAGGCCGCGGGGCGCGGGGCCACCGACACGGATGCCCTGCTCGGGATGATCGAGGCGGAGACCGGCGCGACCGATCTGCGCGCGCGGCTGCAGGCGGTTTCACTGCGCGAAACGCTCGCGTATCTGAAGCAGGGACTGCCGGAGGCCGCCCCCGCCCCCGGCCGCGCCGATCCGGCGCTCACCGGCCGGCAGCCGGACCTGTGATCACGCCGCGAGAGTCGTCCTCCAGCAGGCGCTCGCCCTCCGAATCCGGCGTGGGCGCCGGCGCTCCATCGAGCAGCGTTCGGCGGATGAAATCGATGAAGAGCCGGCGGTAGTGGTCGCCGCCGATCCCGTGGCGCGAGCCGGGGTACAGGAACATCTCGAACTCCTTGTCCGCGCGCTGCAATTCCCGGATGAGCCGCATCGAGTTCTGCATGTGCACGTTGTCATCCATCGTCCCGTGCAGGATGAGCAGGCGCCCGTGGAGGTTCTTGGCCGCGGCGACGACGGAGGTGTCGCGGTATCCCTCGGGGTTGTCCTGCGGCGTGCGCATGTAGCGCTCGGTGTAGATCGTGTCGTACAGGCGCCAGTCGGTGACCGGGGCGCCGGCGATCCCGGCGCAGAAGAGTTCGCTGTGCGTGAGCGCGTACGCCGTCATGAAGCCGCCGTAGCTGTGGCCGCTCATGCCGATCCGGTCGGCATCGACGTACTCATGCCCGCACAGCCACTCGATCGCCTGCGCGATGTCGGACATCTCCCGCTCTCCCAGCCGCTCATAGGCGGTCCAGGCGCTGACGGCGCCTTTCCCGCTCGCCGGGTAGGGATCGGCCCGGAAGACGATCACCCCCATCTCGGCCAGCAGCCGGTCCAGCAGCCGGCTCGACCACGCGTCGCGCACCGTCGGCGAGTGCGGCCCGCCGTAGGTCATGAACCAGACGGGGTAGCTGCGGCTCGCATCGAAATCCGGCGGATAGACGAGCAGGCCCTCCAGATGGGGCCCCTCCTCCGTCGGGATCGTGACGAGCTTCGTCTCGCCGAGGGCGTAGCCCTCCAGTTCATACACCGGGTTCGTGTCCAGCCAGCGCACGAAGCTGCCGTCAATCCGGCGCAGCGCGGCGCGCTGCGGGTGTTCGAAGCTCGACCAGGTGTCGATGAACCATCCGGCCTGCGGGCTCAGTTCGACGCGGTGCATCCCGCGCTCGCGCGTCAGGCGTTCGACCTCGCCTCCGGCAAGCGGCGCCCGGTAGAGATTCGAGCCGATGTGGCTGTCCTTCGTGCCCGTGAAGTAGATCCACCCGCCGGGCTCGTCGATCCGCTCGATGCCGCGGACCTCCCATGCGCCCTCGGTGAGTCGCCGGACGAGTTTGCCCTTCTTGTCGTACAGGTACAGATGCTGCCAGCCGTCCCGCTCGCTGGAGATGATGAACGAGCCGTCTTCGAGATAGCGCGGGGCGCCCAGGCTCTGGACCCACGCGCCGGAGGTTTCGCGGAACAGGCGTTCGGGGCGCCCCGACCCGCCGGAGCGCGGCGCCTGCAGGAAGTCGAGCCAGGTCTGGGCCCGGTCCTGCACGTACAGGCGCACGCGGTTCTCCGGGGTCCACCCGACATGCGAGAGCAGGAACTCGCCGACGTTGTAGTCCGACAGATCCACCCACCGGACCTCGCCCCCCGCGCGCCCGGCCACGCCCACGCGCACCTGCGGGTTGGGCTCTCCCGGGCGCGGGTAGCGCACGGTCTCGATCTCCTGCGGCTCCTCGACATCATCGACGATGGTGAACGTCGGGACCATCGACGCGTCGCTCTGCAGAAACGCGATCGACTGCGAATCCGGGCTCCACCACCACGCCTTCCACGAGCGGCCGAACAGCTCCTCGAAGTACACCCAGTCGGCCTTGCCGTTGCGCAGGTCGTCGCGCCCGCCGGTCGTCAGGGCTCGCTCCGCCTGCGTCGCGATGTCCACGACCCACAGGTCGTTGTTGCGCACGAAGCCGACGAAGGCGCCGTCCGGGCTCAGGTCGGCCAATTCCTCCACCTCCGGCGTGCTCGTCAGCCGCACCACGGCGGAGCCGTCGGTCGCGGCGTGGTACAGGTCGCGATCGTGGGTGAAGACGACGCCGGGCGTCGCCTCGGGCGCATCCCCCTCCTCGCCCTCTCCCTCGTCATCTTCGCTGACCACCGGCGGGCCGCGGAAGTGCCGGCGGGCGAGGTTGCGGGCATCGTCCTCCGAGATCGCGGGATGCTCCGCCAGCCGGCGCGCGATCGCATCGGTGTCCCGCTCGCCATCGACCGGTTCCATTCGCCCGGTCACCGCGTCGATGCGCCACTGCCGGTCATCCCGCTCGTGCGCCAGCGTCTGCTCATCGACCCAGCGGAAGCCGCGGGCCGGGGACCCGGAAAGCTCGGGCCGCTCGCCATCGCCATAGACCGCCTCGAACGTGATGCGCTTCGGCGCCTCCCGATGCTCCGCCAGCGCGCGGGCCGGGCGCGTGAGCAGAGCGAGATCCTCCACCATCCGCACGATCGGGTATTCCCCATCAAGTTCGCCATCCAAGAAGTTCCACGCGACCAGCCCGTCTTCGGACTGCGGCTCCAGCAGCAGCGCCGCCAGCGCGCCCAGCTTCTGCCCCAGCGGAACGACCATCCATCCCGCCTCCGCCCGCACCGTCCGCGCTACCACCGTGGCGTCCACCCCGACCACCCGCACGTGCCCCTCGAACGGGCGGGATGCCCGGCGGACCTCTTCGATCCGGTAGACCTCGCCGGGAATCTCCACATCCTCGCGCAGTTCCTGTACCTCGATGCCGTGCCGCTGCAGGTACTCGGTCACCTGCATCAAGCGCGCCGGATAGAGATACGCCGCGGGCCGCATCACGCTCAGCATCGGGACGAAGTCGTTGATCAGCTCGACCTCGTACTCCCGCGGCTCGCCCGCCACCCGCCTGCCGTCGGCTTCCCGCGACTCCTCGTACCCGAGCACAGTGACCCTCTCCGGAAACGCCCGGGCCTCCACCCGCAGCGGGATCTCGTCGGCCGGCCCCGCCTCCACCATGCGCTTGTCCGCCGCCTTGATGAGGTCCGCGATCGCCTTTCGATGCTCGGCGCTGTAATGCAGAATCGACCGGCAGAACTCGAGCGTGCCAAGCACACGGTCCTCGAACGGGGCGTAGGCGTACGCCTCCGAGAGAATCGTCAGCCGGTTGCGCACCCCGCGATATCCCGCCCCGTAATGCGGGACGGCCGGATAGGTAGTCCACTTGGTGTGATCGTCGGCGAAGTTGCCGTAGAAGAACGTGCGATAGTCCGTCCGCTCCTCGAGGTCCTCCGTCAGCGCCGGCAGCATCGTGTCGCGCACGTACTGGATCACCTCCCGGTCCCCCGCCGGATGCTTCGGCCCCTGATACGTGATCGTGTACTGGTGCAGCGATCCGTTGGTCGTGTGCGTGTCCACGATTACGGCCGGGTCCCACTCGCTCAGGAACCGCACGAAGCCGCGCGTCTCCGGCGCCTCCAGCTTCATCCAGTCGCGGTTCAGATCCAGCCCCTGCGCGTTGGCCCGGATCCCCATCTCCCGCGGCCCATCCTGCCCCGGCCGGTTGTCCGGCCCAAAGCGCTCGTTCCCGTCGGCGTTGTAGATCGGCGCAATCGCGACGATCAGACCCTCCAGCAGCCCGCGTTCGTCCCCCAGCGCGAGCTCGCGCCCGAGCATGAGCAGCGCCTCCTTGCCGCAGACTTCGCCCGCGTGAATGTTCCCGAACAGCAGCACCAGCAGCTTTCCGCTTGCGCGCGCATCGGCGGCCGTCGCCACCGGCGGATCGGCGATGATCGCCAGCGGGATCGGCCGTCCCTCCTGCGACGTCCCGAGGCTGTCCAGCGTCACCAGCTCGCTCGCCGCGGCAAGGTCGTCGAGGAACGCCACGACCTCGTCGTACGTCGCTGTGCGCTCGTACCCGCTCGCCTCGGCCACGGTGATCGGGGCTTCGGGCGGGGGCGCATCCTGCGCGCGCGCAGTCGTTGCGGTCAGGGCAAGCAGGAACGTCGCTGTAAGGCGCGCCATCATCGTCGTTCTCCCGTGGGGCTCTCGCCGCATCCTGATGGTACCAGATCCGGCGGACTCGTGCGACCCATCGCCCGCGGCAGCAACGCCCGAGAAGCTTCTCAGCCGGCTCGCCGGTCGACCTCCGGCGCCGTCACGACCCACAGCCCGCGGATGGCCAGGGCTGCAAAGGCGGTGATTGCCGCCGCGTACCACACAGGGACCGTCAGAAGCACGGCTCGAGGATCAGGTCCGCCGTAGAGCAGCGGCTCGCCGGGCGCCAGCGGCGTCTGGAACCACGCCCGCCACTGCGCGGCGAGCGCAATAGCGGGGACGATGCACGCCGGGAGGAGGAGGAGATGCGCTGTGCCGGCATGCCCGAGAACGTTGCTCGCCACCCGCCAGGTGAGCGGCCGCCCGGCTGCGCGAAACACCCGCCAGATCATCAGCCCGAGCGCTTCAGTGATGATGAGAATGCCCACGCCCGTCAGCAGCGCCAAGGTGAACCACAGCACGATGGCCGTGAAGAGGACCAGCGACGCCCCGTGCGGCAGCGGCGCATCCCCGTCGAACACCATGTCCGAGGCCAGCGCAAACGCCATCACCATGGGGGCTGGCCAGCAGCAGACGACGAGCGTCGCCCATCGCATCGGCCCGACGTCCGCATCGCCGCGCACCTGGCGCCAGACCGACCAAGGGCGCCGCAACACCAGCCATGTGGTCGCAAGCGCCGCCCGCGCCGTTTGGGCCCGCTCCACCGGCGTCCCCGGCCCAGCCGGCGGCAAACGGCCGCACTCCGGGCACCTCATGAGCGCAGCAGCCGCCGAGTCGTAGCCGCAGAACAGGCAGGGCACGCCAGAGCGTACGCGATGCCGGGCCGCCGCCAATACGGAACCCAACCGACGCGCTGCGCCGCGCTCGCCGACGCCCGAGGAACCCGTCAGCCTCGGGAGTTCCTCCAGCGCTGAGCGGGCGTACACTGGAGCGCCGTCCCGGCGTGGCGGAGGAGCGGATCATGCCCCGGTCTGGCCAGTTCGAGCCCG
>CAYMJK010000323.1:0-4380 GCA_964390535.1 uncultured Phycisphaeraceae bacterium
CTGGCTTCAGTCGAGGATCGGTCGGCGGCCGCCCAACCAGCGTGACCGTCAGCCATGTGCGTCCCTGAATCCCGGTTCGACCACAACCCATCCCTCTTCTTCGCGCCTCCGCGTCTTTGCGCCTTTGCGCGATGCCTTTGCGCCTTGGCGAGCGTCGCCCCCTATCATCGGCGCATGGCGACGATGACCGATTCGGACCTCAAGCAGCGCATCGGCGACGATCTCCCCTCCCTGATCGCCCTGCGCCATGATCTGCACGCCTGCCCCGAGCTCGGATATCAGGAGCGCCTGACATCGCAGCGCGTGCAGCGCGAGCTTGCCGCGGCAGGCGTCGCCTGCAAGGCCGGCCTCGCCGGGGGCACCGGCGTGCTCGGTCATCTCCCGGCGACGGGCGGCGCCCCTGGCAAAGGCGCCATCGCCCTGCGGGCCGACATGGACGCGCTTCCGATCCAGGAGGACACGGGCAAGCCCTACGCCTCGAAGACCCCGGGGCTCATGCACGCCTGCGGCCACGACGGGCACATCGCCATCCTCATCGGCGCCGCCCGCGCGCTGGCGAAGATGGATCGCCCGCGCCCGGTCACCTTCGTCTTCCAGCCCGCCGAGGAGGGGGGCGCAGGCGCGCGCGCGATGTGCGCCGATGGCGCGCTCCGCGGCGAGAAGGGCGGCGGCCTCGGCCCGCCGGTCGAGGCCATCTTCGGCCTCCACGGCTGGCCGAGCATCACCGTCGGCGAGGTTGGCACGCGCCCCGGGCCGCTGCTCGCTTCCACCGACGAGTTCCACATCACGGTCCGCGGCGTCGGAGGCCACGCGGCCTACCCGCACCAGGCCCGCGACCCGATCGTCGCGGCCGCCGCAGTAGTCACTGCCCTTCAGACCATCGCCAGCCGCAGCGTCAGCCCGGTGGAGGCCGTCGTCTGCACCGTCGGGCGCATCAGCGGAGGCACGGCGGACAACATCATCCCCGGCGAGGTCGAGCTGGAGGGCACCGCGCGCGCGCTGACGACCCAGACGCGCGAACTCGCGAAGGCGCGCATCTACGACATCGCCGAGATGATCGCGCGTGCCCACGGCTGCGAGGCGGAGGTCGACTGGCGCGAGGGCTACCCGGTGACGTGCAACGACGAGGCGCTCACCGAGCGCTTCTTCCACGTCGCCCGCAGCGCCCTCGGCGGCCACCGGGCCCACCTCACCCCCACGCCGACGATGGGCGGCGAGGACTTCAGCTTCTACGGGCAGGAGGCGGCCGCCTGCTTTTTCCTGCTCGGCGTCGTGCCGCGCGGCCAGGACCCGGCCCTCACGCCGCAACTGCACCAGCCCGACTACGACTTCAACGACGACGCCCTTTCCGTGGGCGTGGAACTCATGTGCCGGCTGGCGCTGGAGGCGTGAGACTGTTCACCACAGAGGCGCAGAGGCCGCAGAGTGCTCAGCCAGGACCCTCTTTCCTCTGTGATCCTCTGTGTTCCTCGATGACTCTGTGGTGAGCTCGGGTTTGTTTTGCTACCCCCGCTGGCGCTTGAGCCGCGCCCGCACCACCCCCACCGCTTCCGCGATCGCCCGCTCCAGGTCGTCGTTGACGACGTACGCGTCGTAGGCGGCGCTCGCCTTGGCCTCGGCGATCTCGCGCTGGGCCTCCGCGAAGCGGCGTTGGATCGCGTCTTCGGGGTCGCGCTTGCGCGCCCGCAGGCGCTCGATCAGCACATCCTCGCTCGGCGGGAGCAGGAACAGCCCGAAGGCGTCGGGCATGCGCGCCTTCACCTGGCGCGCGCCCTTCACATCGATCTCCAGGATCACCAGCCGCCCCCGCCGGAGGTGCTCGGCCACCCACTGCCGCGGCGTGCCGTAGCGCCGGCCGAAGACCTCGGCCCATTCCAGCAGCTCATTGTTCGCCACCAACCTGTCGAACTCGGTGTCGGTGACGAAGTGGTAGTCCACGCCCTCGACATCGGACAGAGCCTTCTGGCGCGTCGTCACGCTGACGCTGAAGACGGCGCCGGGAATGGCGCGTTCCACCGCGCGCGTGATCGTCGTCTTCCCCACGCCCGAGGGCCCGCTGATGACCAGCAGCAGCCCGTCGTCGGTATCCGTGGGCAGCCGGGGGGGGCCCGGGCTGTCGCCGGCGCCGGGGCCGGTCGTGGGCGTCATGGGCGCATGCTCGCGGCGATGCACAGTTCCAGGGCGGCCATCCGCACCGGCACGCCCGCGGCAACCTGGCGCAGAATGATCGAGCGCGGCCCGTCGGCAACCTCCGGGTCGATCTCGACGCCGCGGTTGGTCGGACCGGGGTGCATGATCACAGCGCCGGGCTTCATGCGCTCGGCGCGCGCGCTGGTGAGCGCGAAGCGCTCGCGATACTCCCGCAGCGCCCCCACCGGCCCCATCCCGCCGCGCTCCTTCTGGATGCGCAGCGCCATCACGGCGTCCGCCTCGGCCAGCAGCGGATCAAGCTCGTGGGCGACATCACAGCCCAGGGCTCGCCCGAGCGCCGCTGGCGCCGAGGCGCCCGGCCCGCACAGCGTGACCCGCGCTCCCAGCGCCGTCATCCCCCACGCCGCGCTGCGCGCCACCCGCGACCGCGCCACATCCCCCACGATCACCACCCGCGCCCCTGACAGATCGAACTCCGTGCCACTGACCTGCTCTGAGGTCAGTGGCGTTGCGCCTCCGTGTGCCGCATCGTTCCCGCGCGCTGCGCACAGGCTGTAACAATCCAGCAGCCCCTGCGTCGGGTGCTCATGGCTGCCGTCCCCCGCGTTGATCACCACCGCCCCGGTCGCGCGGGCCACCGCGTGGGCGCCGCCGGTCTGGCGCGAGCGGACGATGAAGACGCTCACGCCCATCGCCCGGATCGTCTTCGCAGTGTCCACCAGGCTCTCGCCCTTGGACTGGCTGGAGCCGGCGCTGGCGCCATCGACGACATCGGCCCCGAGCCGCCGGGCCGCCAGCGAGAAGCTCGTGCGCGTGCGCGTCGAGTCCTCGGCGAAGAGCATGCAGACCGTCTGCCCCGCCAGCGGGTGGTCTTCGCGCCCCTGATCCCACGTGCGCGCAGCCCGCAGCAGCGTGCGGATCTCGTCGGCGCCGAGCCCCCGCAGGCCAAGCAGACAACTTCGGCTGAAAAGCTGGGTCGGGCTCGCCCTGGCGCCGGCGACGGGCATCGGGAGGATTCTAATCCGGGCGAGGGGGCGAGTCAGCCCCCGGTGGCGGTTTCACGCGCCCGCCGGGCGGCTTCGCCGCTGTCAGGGGGGCTGTCGTGGGGGGTCTCGTCGGTGACGGGCTCGGCTTCCGGCTCGGGCGCCTCGGGCTCTGGCAACTCGATGTCCGGGACATCGATGAAGTTCAGCTGCGGCACACCGATCACGCCCGCGGTGCGCTCCTGGTACCACTCGACCTTCCACCCCGTCAGCGTCCCCTTGAGCGTGAGCATGTACCCCTCGTAGGCGAGCGGATCGATGCGCATCTCGTCGGTGTAGGTGTCGGCGGGGAGGGCGGGCCGGAGCAGCTCGACGTGGGCCTCATCCACTCGCAGCCGGTACGAGACGAGGTGATAGATGGGCAGGTGGGCCGTCCGGGTGCTCAGCGGCACGCTCCCGTGCCCGACATCGCGGGCGACGCCCTGGTAGGCCAGTTCGGTGACGCCGGTGGGCAGATTGAGCGCCACCGGGCCATCGTGGCCCTTCGGCGGGCGCTTCTCGAGGGCCCAGCGCAGCGACGCCTCCATCACATCGAGGGCCACGGCCGAGTTCGGGCTGCTCAGGGCGGCCTCGCCCTCGTTCGGGGGCCAGCTCTGCCACCCGGCGCATCCCGCCAGGCCCATCGCTCCAAGGGCGCCCCCCGCCGCCACCGCGGCAGCGCCGAGGGCTGCCGCCAACGTTCTTCCGGCGCTTCGCTTCATCGAGACCACTCCCATCCATGGCCGCGAAAACCGCGGCGGGTCCGCAAGACTCTATCGGCGCCCGCCGGCCGGGCGCAGCGACATTCGCCAAACGACAGCCGAGGCGCCTGTCGGTCGTAGACTCCGGGCGCAATGAACCCCCGCCCCGCTCACGGCAGACGATTCGTGCTCGGCGTCTCCGGCGCCTCCGGGGCGGCGTACACCCTGCGCCTGCTGGAACTGCTCCTGACCGGGGGCGCCGAGGTGCACCTCGTCGTCACCACCAGGGGCCGGCGCCTGCTCGCAGATGAAGCCGGCGTCCGCGGGCTCACACTGGCCGACCTGCTCCCGGATGTGGCCAGCGGCGCCGCCGAGGCCGGCGGGGCGGATCTCGGTCGCCTGATCGTCCACCCGAACAAGGATGTCGGCGCCGTGATCGCTTCCGGCGGGTTCCTGCACGATGGCATGATCGTGCTCCCCTGCTCCAGCGCCTCGCTCGGCGAGAT
>CAYMJK010000324.1:0-2651 GCA_964390535.1 uncultured Phycisphaeraceae bacterium
TCACTACGTTCGCAAAGCGACCGATGTTGCCTCGGCGCCCGCCCAGGGGCCGAATCAGGGGGGCGCCGCGGCAGGCGCCAGCCTCACCGGGCCGACGCCTGGGCGGGCTCGGGGCCGCCGGCCGCCGATTCCCGACGATCCGGCCCCGCTTGCAGCAGCGATCGGAGCATCGCCGCGTGCCGGGCGCTGGCCCCGCGCTGGCCCTGGACTGCTCGCACGGCCGCCTCGCCCATCGCCCGTCGCCGGGCCGGATCGGCCAGCAGGGCCGCCAGATCGCCCGCGAGCTGCTCGCGATCCGAGATGATGAGGGCGCCCGCATCGGCCAGAACCCGCACCGCCGACAGGAAGTTGCCGTGCGCCGGCCCGATGATGGCCGGCTTCCCGAGCGCTGCCGGCTCGATCGGGTCCGACCCGTAGAGGTCGCCGAAGGAGCGCCCGATCACGACCACATCGGCCAGCGTGTACGCGTCGCGCAGCTCCCCGAGCGTGTCCAGCAGGAATCGCTCGCCCGGGTCGCCCGGGTAGCCCGCCGCTCCGCGGCGGTCCCGATCCTCGCCTCCTCCGCCCCCTCCCCCAGACCCAGACCGCCGCACACACCCCGGCATCGCCGCCGCAGCCTCATCGAACCGCTCAGGCTTGCGGGGAGCGCAAAGAAGCTGGACCCCCGGGGGCGCGGCCGCGTGAAGCAGTGCCTCCTCCCCCTCAGCGGTGCTCCCCCCGACGATCAGCGGCCGATCCGGGTCGATCCCCAAGGCCGCGCCAAGCGCGGCGCCCCCCGACTCCTGACCCCTGACCCCTGACCCCTGGCCCAGGACTCCTGACTCCTGCCCCCCGCCCCCAGCCCCCTCGCCCGCGGCATCCCACTTGGTCGAGCCGGTCACCGAAAGCCGCTCCGGGCGGACGCCCATGGCAAGGAAGCGGGCGGCATAGTCCTCATCCTGCGCCCCCACGGCCTCGAGCCGGGCGAACATCGGGCGGAGGAGGGGGCGGAGCCTCCGGTAGCCGCGGAAGGATCGCTCGCTCAACCGCCCGCTGATGATGCCGACCGGAATCCCGCGGCGCCTGCACTCCCGCATGAAGTTCGGCCAGAGCTCCAGTTCCACGAGCCCGATGGCATCCGGCCGGGTGGCGTCGAGGAACCGGCGGACTGCCCACGAGGCGTCCAGCGGAAAGCGGCGGACATCGCACGACCCGGCAAAGAGCGCCTCGGCCCGGGAGAGGCCGGTGTCGGTCGTCGAACTGATGATGACATGCGTGTCCGGCGCCAGCAGCGGTACCAGCCAGCGAAGAGCGTTGACCTCCCCGACACTGACCGCGTGCAGCAGAAGACGCGGAACCGGCCCCCCCTGCGCTCGGCCCGCTCCCGTCGCGTCGTCCCCGCCTCCTGACTCCTGACTCCTGACCCCTGACCCCCGACCCCCGGCCCCCGACTCCGGGCGATCCGGCACAGGCTCAATGCGCCCGAATCGCTGCGGCCACCCCCCGCGCGCCTTGCGCGACCACCGCGGCGCCGTAGCGGCGGCGACGGCGAGATAGAGGAGGTCGAGTGCGTTCAAGGGGATCCCGCCATGCGAGCGTGATTGTTGCACGCCTTCCAGGAAGGCCGCGACAGCCTGCTGCGGCAGGGCTGCTCGCGCCCTCTTCGGTCCTTTTCTCCGAATCGCCGCAGCGGGCGCCGCGCGATCCGGTATATTGGAATGAAAGGGCCGGCTCGTAGGCGTGGGGGCGGAGGTTCAGAATGCTGGACAGTTCAGGATGGCGGTTTCTCTCAATAGCTGTTGCGATTCTCGGCGGCAGGGCTGCGCACGCGCAGTGCGAGCCCGTCTGGTCTGGCCTCGGTGGCCACGATGGCATGGGAACCTACTCGCTCGCGGTGCATGACGAGGACGGCCCCGGCCCGCTGGCGCCGGCGCTCTTCGTGGGCAATGGCTTCAGCCACATCCTCACGATCGCCCGCTGGGACGGCTGGCAGGCCTCGCCGGTCGGCGACGGGCCGCACGACAGCTTTCTTGGCGTCCACACTCTCCTATCGCTCCCGGAGCCAATCGGCATGTTGCCCGCCGGTCTGTACGCCGGTGGGGGCATTGCAATGCTCGGTGGCGTGCCGGTGAAAAATCTCGCTCGCTGGCTGCCGCCGCAGTGGCACGACGTCGGCGGCGGCGTGAGCGCCGGACTCGTTTTCGCCTTGGCGGTGTTTGACGACGACGGGGCCGGGCCGCGCCCGCCGGCGCTGTTCGTGGGCGGACAGTTCGAGTCCGCGGGAGGGCTTCCGGTGGACGGGCTGGCGAAGTGGGATGGAAGCCAATGGAGCGATGTCGGCGGCGGACTGCGCCACCGATTGGGCCCGGGCCGCGCGAATGTCAACGCAATGACCATCTACGACGACGGGCGCGGCCCGGCGCTGTACGCCGGCGTTTCGCTCTCGGTCGGCGGCGGCGTTTTCTCTCGGGGGATCGGCCGCTTCGATGGAACGGCGTGGACCGCTCTCGGGTCGGGGCTCGACGAAAAGCCGCGGGCGCTCGCCGTCTTCGACGACGGGACCGGGCCGGCGCTCTTCGCGTTCGGTTTCTTCGGGCTGGCGGGCGGCGTTCCGGCGACGAGCGCCGCGAAGTGGGACGGATCGACGTGGACGCAGCTCGGGGCGGGCCTCG
>CAYMJK010000325.1:0-9116 GCA_964390535.1 uncultured Phycisphaeraceae bacterium
GACGGCGCCCGGCGCCGCTCCGGTCTGCCCGGAGTGCGGCGCCGACCTTGATCGCCCGCGGGCGACCCGGACAGGCGAGCGCCGGCGCAGACCCGCCGTCGCCTTCGTTGGCGCCCTGCTGCTGCTGGTGGCCATTTCGGGCGCCGGCGCGCTGGGCTGGGGCGCCGCGAATCAGTTCGACTGGAACACGATCAAACCGTCATGGCTGCTGGCCCGCGAGCTTGGCAGTTCGGACGCCGCAATCGCGGATGCCGCGGCGCAGGAGCTGATCGAACGGACCGTTGACGGCCGCATCGCCCCCTCGCGCAACGGAGAGTCCGAAACGCGCGACGCCAGGCGTGTCGCCCGCCGGATTCTCGACCTGCAGGCCGACATCGGGCGACCGTGGAACGACCTTGCCGGACAGCTCTTCGAGCGCCTGTGGCAATCGCGACTGCTGCCCGACGAGATGATCCGCCAGTTCGTGGCGCAATCGTCGCCTATTGCGGCGCATATCCGGCACCGCCTGCCGCGCGGCGAGCCGATTGCCGTGCGGCTCGATGTGCAGCAGCGGGCGGGTGGCGGAGGGATGGTCACCTGCCGGGCGGCTCTGCTTGATATCACCGTGGCTGGCCGGCCGGTCGAAACCGGGAGGTACTGGATTTCGTTCATGCAGGGCGATCTTCGGTTCCCGTGGCGATCACGCGGAGAGTCGGTTTTCCGCTTCGAGTTCCTGGACAGCAGCGCGTTCGAGTTTGCCGGCCCCGTTGCGTACTCGCCGCCGGGGCTCGATCTGGCGCCAGGGCGATGGCCGGTTCGCCTTCGGCTCGTGGTCGCCAGGGGTGTGCTCGGGCCGGAGGAGCGACCCTTCGGCCGCGGGACAGGTCGCGGCCCGCCGTGGGGGCCGGAACCAGAGGATGAATCACTGGTCGCGCGTGCGCGCCAACTCGGGCTGTTGAAGGACGATGATTCCTCGGATGGCTTGCCGGTTCTCGAGATGGTCGAGGTCGAGGCGGAGATCGAGATCGTCGAAGCGAGCGAGGCCGCTGTGACCAGTGTCATGGGGCAGGAGGCGAAGCATGTCGGGGAGCGCATCGCCGCGACTGCAACCCTGGCGCCATCCAGCTTCTACGCCGAGGAATCGGGCGCCCTCTCGCTCCGGCTGTCGCTGAACAAAGATCTGCCGCTCGATATCGCCTACGACATCTCGCTGCGCCTGCCCGACGGCCGCCGTCGCGGGCTTGGCTGGCTTGCCCACGACGTCAGGGCTGACGGACAGAACTGGGGGCTCCGCGTCCCCCTCGGCAAGACACCTGACGTGCGCGTCGGCCAGATGCTGCGATTCGAGTTCGCGCCGAATCCGACGGCCGCCGCCCGGCTGGCGGGTGTCGATGCGATCGCTGGAGAGCCGTTTGAGGTCGAGATCGTTGTTCCTGCCTTGCCCGGCCTGCCCTCGGCCGCGTCCGACGGCGCTGCGGGAGGCGGTTGAACTGTCATCGGCCGCGGCGACGGAGCGGCGCCCGTACAGTCCGCGGTGCCCCTCGCCCTTCCGCTGCTGGATGAAACCGCTCCGCCCCCTGCCGCGCCGGTGGACGATGGGCCGCTGCGCGATTCGCACGGGCGGGCGATCCGCGATCTGCGGCTGAGCCTGACCGACCGGTGCAACTTCCGCTGCACGTATTGCCTCGACCCGGATGTGCGTTTTCTGAAGCGCAGCGCGCTGCTGACCACCGCGGAGCTGCTGACGGTGGCGCAGGTGTGCGTGAGCCTCGGGGTGCGCAAGATCCGGCTCACCGGCGGGGAGCCGACGCTGCGCCCGGACCTGGAGGCGGTCATCGCCGGGTGCGCCGGGCTGGGGATCGATGATCTGGCCCTGACGACGAACGGGGCGCTCACGACGGAATCCTCGCTGCGGCGCTGGCGGGACCTTGGCCTCCGGCGCGTGACGTTCAGCCTCGACAGCCTGCGCCCGGAGCGCTTCGCCCGCATCACGCGCAGCACGACGCCGGTGGGCCGGGTGCTGGAGTCGATCCGCGCTGCGGTCGGCGCCGGGCTGGCGCCGGTTCGGGTGAACGCGGTGGTGGTGCGCGGGGTGAACGAGGACGAGGTTGCCGATCTCGCCGGCCTTGCGCGCGCGCTGGGGATCCAGATGCGATTCATCGAGTTCATGCCGCTGGACTCCGGGCGCCGCTGGGACACAGCGTCGGTCGTGCCCGCGGGCGAGATCCGCGCGCGCATCGAGGAGCGCTGGCCGCTGACGCCCATCGGGCGCGACGATGCCGCGGCAACCGCCCTCAAGTTCACCTTCGCCGACGGGGCGCCGGGGGGCGTGGGCCTGATCGCCCCGGTGACGCGGCCGTTCTGCAGCGCCTGCTCGCGCCTGCGGATCACGGCGGACGGAAAGGTGCGCCCGTGCCTGTTCAGCCGCGACGAGTGGGACATCCGGCCGGTGCTGCGCGCCCGCGCCGACGACGAGGCCCTGGAGCGGTTCATCCGCGGCGCCGTCTGGCGCAAGCAGCCCGGCCACGGAATCGGCGGAGCGGAGTTCTCGCCGCCGGAGCGGACGATGAGCGCGATCGGCGGGTGATCGGGGCGCAGGGAACCACAGATCGCGCCGAATGGCACAGATGGGCAGCCCTCCTTGCTCCCCTTCTGTGCCCATCGGTGTCATCTGTGGTTTCTGCCTTGATCGCCGGCTTTCGGACGTCCGGATGCGGACCCTGGCCGCCGGGTCCGGATCCCGCCATCATTCACCGTGCCGGAGCTCCCCGACATCGAGGCCTACCTCGCCTGCCTGCGCCCGCGGATCGGCGGGCGGCGGCTCGAGCGGCTGCGGATCGTCAGCCCGTTCCTGCTGCGCACTGTCGAGCCGGCGCCGGAGGAGGTCGAAGGGCGCACGGTCGGCCCGCTGCGCCGCATCGGCAAGCGCATCTGCATCGGCGTCGAGGGCGACCTGTGGCTGGTAATCCACCTGATGGTCGCCGGTCGTCTGCGCTGGCTGGAAGCGGGCGCAAAGCCGCCCGCGCGCATCACCCTGGCGACGGTTGCCTTCGATGACGGGACGCTGGCGATCACCGAGGCGGGCTCGAAGCGCCGGGCGTCGCTGCACATCGAGCGCGGCGAGGAGCGGCTGCGAGCGCACGATCCGGGCGGAATCGAGCCGCTGGAGGCTTCGGCGGAGGCCTTCGCCGCGGCGATCCAGCGCGAGCGGCACACGCTGAAGCGGGCCCTGACCGATCCGCGCCTGCTCGCGGGGATCGGCAACGCCTACTCGGACGAGATCCTGCTGGCAGCGCGGCTGTCGCCGGTTGCGATGACGACATCGCTGACGGATGAGGAGATCACACGGCTGCGCGAGGCGACGGTGACGATGCTGGAGCGCTGGCGCGACGAGTTGATCGCGCAGTTTGCCGACCGCTTTCCCGGCGCGGGGGACATCACGGCCTTTCGCAAGGGCTTCGCGGCGCACGGCCGCTTCGGCAAGCCGTGCCCGGTCTGCGGAACACCGATCGCGCGGATCGTCTACGCCGAGAACGAGACGAACTACTGCCCGCAGTGCCAGACCGGCGGCCGGGTGCTGAAGGATCGATCGCTCAGTCGGTTGCTGAAGGGGGAGTGGCCACCGTAGCACCCGTAGCATCGGGCTTCCAGGCCATGCCGTGGCCGCAGAGCATGACTGCCGGATCGCGGGTCGCGCTGCGCGCGATTGGAGGCGGCTCCAGCTATCGCTGGTCGCTGGTCGGTTGCGCGCTGTCCGGCCGGCGCACAGGCGAGACGCCTGTGCCACCCGGTTGCTACAGGGATGCGCGCAGGATGCGCATGCCGTCCGTCCCTGCGCGCGCAAGGGCGTCCGTCCCGAGCGCGGCGGGCAGCAACAGCGTGTCGCCGCGGCGGAGTTCGGCGTCGTCGAAACCCAGCTCGGCCGAGGCGATCACGCCGGCGCCCTCGATGCAGATGATCGCGCCCGGGCGCCCCTCGAAGCCGGCGATGAGTTCCTCCCCCGGGGGCAGGTTCGCCTCGTCGATGGTGAAGTGCGCCGTCTCGAGCAGGCGCCCCGCCTCGTCGCCCGCCGGCAGCCGCGTCGCGGCAGGAGCGAGGCCCGTCTGCGCGCACGCGAGCGCCTCGTCGATGTGCAGAGCTCGACCAGCGCGGCCGTACTCGGCGGCCCAGTCGTACAGCCGGAAGGTCGTGTCGCTGGGCGTCTGGATCTCCGCGACGAGCACGCCGGCGCCGAGCGCGTGCACCGTGCCCGACGGCAGGTTGTGCAGGTCGCCACGCCGTGCGGGCTCGGCGACCAGAGCATCGACGAGCGTCCCGGCCTGTATGCGCGCGCGCAGTTCGTCCGGACCCACGCCGTCGCGCAGCCCCTTGTAGATCACCGCGCCAGGTTCGGCCTCCAGCACATACCAGCACTCGGTCTTCAGGCGCGCGCCCGGATGGGCCGCGGCGTACCCGGGGCTGGGGTGAACCTGCACGCTCAGGTGCTCACGGGCATCGAGGAACTTGATCAGCAGCGGAAAGCCGTCGGCCGGCGCCCGCTCGCCCATCAGGTCCTTGCCCCACAGCGCCATCGCCTGACGCAGCGACCGGCCCGCGAGCGGGCCTTCGGCGACGACCGACGAGCGCGCCCCCCCGCCTGCGCCGGACGGGTCGGTCTCATCCAGGTCCGCGATCTCCCAGCTTTCGCCGATCATCGCGCCCGGTGGCAGCGCCTTGCCATAGCGCTCGAGGCGCCGCCCGCCCCACACCTTCTCCAGCAGGATCGGAGCGAATCGAAGCGGGCCCCTGTTCTCTGATCTCTGCGCTCTGATCTCTGCTCTCTACTCCCCCCCGCCCGCCGGGGGATCCATCGCCATGCCGCTGACGCGGGCGTCGAAGGCGACACGGTCGCCGACAATGCCCTGAACATCGGCCGTGAACTGCCGGCGGCCGAACTTGACCGCCTGCCCGAGCAGGATGAGGTCGTCGCCGGGCTGCACCATGCTGCGGAAGCTGGCGCCCTCGATGCGCAGGAACGCGGCGATCTTCGGCGGCGCCATGCGCTGCATGTGCATGTAGCAGGCGAGCTGGGCCCCGGCCTCGACCATGAGCACCCCGGGGAACATCGGCTTGCCCGGGAAGTGGCCCTCGACCCAGAACTCGTCGGCGCCCACGTGCTTCAGGGCGACGGTGCGGCTGGGCCCCTCGTTCTGCCAGATGATCGCGTCCAGCATCGCCATCTCGCCGCGGTGCGCGTTGAAGACCGAGATGCCCGCGCGATCGGCCACCCGCGCCGACAGGTCGATGTCGGCAAGGTCGAATAGAAAGGGCGTCTTTGCTGGCGCCTCTGGCATGACACAGACTCCTGCGGCGGGCGATCAGTCGCCACGCAGCGTCAGGATCTCCTTGCGGATCTCCTGGGCGAGATTCTTCACTTCCTGCATGGTGACCCGGGCGCGGGTGCCCGCCGCCTTGTTGCCACCCTTGGCCTTCTCGATGTCGTCGGCGGCCTCTTCGATGAGCTGGCGGAGCTTCTGGTAGGATTCCATGCTTTTCATCCCTGCTGGCGCCTGCAGCGCGGTGGTCCAAACGGGTCTCGGGGCCGGACGGTCAAGCCCCCACGGCCGGTATCATCCCAAAGCTGGGCCGCTTGGCAAGTGGCCGGGCCCTGTGAAAACGCCCTCAGAGGGCCGCCAGGGTCGGGAGAAGCTCCTCCAGGATCCCCAGCGACGCCGCAATGTAGGCGCTGGAACTGTCCACCTCGAGCTGGGCCGGCGCCGTCCCCGCCGCCAGCGACCGGCGGACCCGGACCAGCGGGCCATACCCGGCGTCCACCTCTAAACCCATCCGCTTGCGGCACTTAGCGACGAAGGAGACCGGCTTCAGCCCCGCGAGGATCTCCTCCCGCCCCCAGAACTGCCGCTGCAGATACACCGCATCCTCCGACCAGTGGCCGCTGTGGATGAGGGCCAGATCGATGAGCGCGACCGCCCGGGCGCCATCCGGGGCCGTCCGCCACATTGCGTTGCCCGGATGCAGATCGCCGTGGCGCCAGGCGTTGATCGGCCGGGCGGCCCAGACCTCGAGCAGGCGAGGCAGGAGCTTCTGGAGCTTCCGCAGGGCGTTGTTCCAGCGCTGGGCCTCAGGAAGGTCGCCCTCGGCGGCGACGCGCCGGGCCAGTTCGATCGCCCCGGCCCAGTCCGGCTCGGCCGGAGGGGGCGCCAGCGGGGCCGCCCGGGCGGCCACCGCCTGAAACTGCACTGCGGCAACGAGAATGGCTTCCAGGGCCGCTCGGTCCACCGAGGTGGCCAGCGGGCGTCCGGCGATCCGCTCGACCACCAGCCAGCCCAGGTCGTACGGCCCGAGCGTCTCCGCCCCCGCCAGCACGCGGGGCGTCGGGGGCAGGGCGTCGGCTTCATCCCACCGCTCCGGGTCGACAGCGCCGAGGCGGGTGGTCCAGGCGAACTCGACGGGCCCCACGGGCGCCTTCACCATGACCGGCATGGTCTGGCCGGCGCGGGTGGTCCAAGTGGCGTTGCCGGTGGCCGCCCCGCCGCGCTGCCACGTGGAGCGGAACCACTCGATCTCGCCGAGGGCGCCGGCGCAGGCCTGACGTATCGCGGGCCCCAGGCTGGCGCCCAGGGCCAGTGTGTCCTCGGTGGGCAAGCTTTCCTCGGTGGTGGTCACGGGCGCAGCCATGCGCAGGTATCGCCTCCCGATGCGCTCCAGCCTAGCAGATCGGCGCCGATCGGTCACGCGGAATTCAAATGGATGGCAATCCGGGCGATCTGGGCGGGGGAGAGGGCCTCGGCGCGGGCTGTCGGGTCCAGATCCGACAGCTCGGGCGCATCGAGGAGGGGGCCCAGCGCCGCCCGGATCTGCTTGCGGCGGGCGTGAAAGAGCCGCGCGCACGCTTCGGCGAGGGCGCGGGGGGGTTCGGGCGGGGGTGGAGCGAGCCGGTGGAGGTGGATCATGGCGCTGTCCACCTTCGGGCGGGGCCAGAAGCAGGCGGGGGGCAGGGTCGCGATCCGCTCGATCGCGGCGAGGCGCTGGGCGATGACGCTGAGGGCGCCGTAGTCACGCAAGCCCGGGCCGGCGGTGATGCGCTGGGCGACCTCCTTCTGAATCGTGATGCTCATCGACTCGCACTCGGGGTGATCGATGAGCAGCGTGAGCAGCAGCGGCGTCGCGGCGCCATAGGGAAGGTTGCTGACGAGGCGGAACCGCCGGCCGGCGAAGGCGGCAACGATTGCGGGGGCAAGCTCGCGCTTGCCGGCGAGGCAGTCGCCCTCGATGAGGGTGAAGCGCGGCCCCCACTGCTCGGCGATCGTCTCGCGCAGCAGTGTGGCGAGTCCGCGGTCGAGTTCGCAGGCGATGATGGTGGCGCCGGCTTCCAGGAGCGCCTCGGTGAGCGCGCCGGTGCCGGGGCCGACTTCGAGCACGAGATCGCCGGGGCCGGCGCCGGAGGCCTCGACCAGCTTGCGCAGGAGGTTGTGATCGATCAGGAAGTTCTGACCGAGGGCGTGGCGCGGGGCGAGGCCGCGGGATTCGAGCAGGTCGCGGATGTGAGAAAGAGACTGCGCCACGCCGGAGCGTACGCTCCGGCGGCGCGCCTGCGCGCTGCAGGAGATGACCATGGCGATTGATCCAGTCTGCGGCATGACGGTCGATCCGGCGACGGCGGCGGACCACGTCGAGCATGAGGGCGCCACCTACCACTTCTGCAGCAAGGGGTGCGCCGCGAAGTTCCGGGCCGAGCCGGCGAAGTACCTGGGAGCAGAGCGGCCGGCTGCCGCGGCGGAAGCGGACCCGGGCGCCATCTACACCTGCCCGATGCACCCGCAGATCCGGCAGGTGGGGCCGGGGAGCTGCCCGATCTGCGGCATGGCGCTGGAGCCGGTGGACCCGGCTGCCGCGCAGGATGACTCGGAGCTGCGCGACATGACCCGCCGGTTCTGGATCGCCGCGGCCCTCACGGCCCCGCTGCTGATCTACGCGATGGGCAACATGCTCTTCGATCACGCGCTGTCGGGCGCCATCGGGGGCGCGGGGCAGTGGATCGAGCTGGCGCTGGCGACGCCGGTGGCTGTGTGGGCCGCGTGGCCGTTCTTCGTGCGCGGGGTTCACTCGATCCGCCACATGAGCCCGAACATGTGGACGCTGATCTCGATCGGCGTGGCGCTCGCGTACGCCTACAGCGTCGTGGCGACGGTGGCGCCGGGGCTCTTCCCCGAGTCGCTGCGCGATGATCACGGGCGGGTGGGCGTGTACTTCGAGGCGGCGGCGGTGATCGTCACGCTGGTGCTGCTCGGGCAGGTGATGGAACTGCGGGCGCGGCAGCGGACGGGGGGCGCGATCCGGGCGTTGCTGGAGCTGGCGCCGGAGACGGCGCTGCGCATAACGGACGGCGGCGAAGCGGAAGTTGCCGTCGAAGAGTTGCATCCCGGCGATCGCATCCGCGTGCGCCCCGGCGACAGGGTGCCGATCGATGGCGCCGTTGTCGAAGGCCGCAGCACGGTGGACGAGTCGATGCTCACCGGCGAGCCGGCGCCGGTCGAGAAGGGCGCCGGCGACGAGGTCACCGGGGGGACCGTCAATCGCACCGGATCGTTCATCATGGAGGTCAGCCGCACCGGGTCGGATACCACGCTGGCGCAGATCGTGCAGATGGTGGCCGATGCCCAGCGGTCGCGGGCGCCGATCCAGCGGCTGGCGGATGTGGTGGCATCATGGTTCGTGCCGATCGTGCTGGCGATCGCGGTCATCGCGTTCATCGTGTGGTCGCTTGTGGGGCCGGAGCCGGCGTTCAGCTATGCCCTGATCGCGGCGGTCTCGGTGCTCATCATCGCCTGCCCGTGCGCCCTGGGCCTGGCGACGCCGATGTCGATCATGGTCGCCGCGGGGAAGGGCGCGCAGATGGGCGTGCTCATCAAGAACGCGGCAGCGCTGCAGGCGCTGGAGAAGGTCGATATCATCGTTGTCGACAAGACGGGAACGCTGACGCAGGGCGCGCCGGAACTGACGGTGGCAAAGGTGACGCCGGTTGCGGGGGCCGCCGGGATGGACGAGCGCGAGGTCTTCACCCTGCTCGCCGCGGCGGAGCGCGGGAGCGAGCATCCGCTGGCCGAGGCGATCGTCGCCGGGCTCGATGCCCGCGG
>CAYMJK010000326.1:0-2698 GCA_964390535.1 uncultured Phycisphaeraceae bacterium
CATCATCGAGCAGGGGCCGGCGCGGAGCGTGTACGAGATCGGGGAGGCGGCTGGCGCCTGCCGCGTCGAGTTCCGGCCCGAGGCGGAGGACGCCCATCTGCCGGTGGCGCTGGCGTCGATCCTGGCGAAACTTTCGCGCGAGCTGGCGATGGGGCGCCTGAACCGGTATTTCGGCGCCCGGGCGGCGGATGTGCGGCCGACGGCGGGGTACCGGGGGGACGCCAGCCGCTGGCTGGAGGACATGGCGCGGGCGCTGACGCCGGAGGAGCGGCGGTCGCTGGTGCGGATCGCGTGAGCGGTCGCACGGCTGTCAGCCCCCTGGTGGCGCGCCGGCCCTGCCGCCGCACGGGGCCGGAAGCCAGTGCCATCTAAAACACGGGCTGGAAGCCCCTGCCACGGCCGGGGGCTGGAAGGCCGGCGCCACGGTTGGAATAGCGGGCGGGCGCCGGCGTTGTGCGGCAGCGGCCGGGGACCCGGCCCACTGGAGAACGCTCATGAACGGATGGTTGCCGAGACTTGCGGGGGCGGTTCTGGCGGTGGCGTCGATGGCGCCGATTGCGGTGGGGCAGGGGTTCGGCGCCTTCGGCGGGCAGGGGGGGCCGTCGGTCACCCAGCGCGATCTGGAGGACTATGCGACGATGCTGGAGATGGACGAGTCGCAGCGCGAGCTGACGACCGCCCTCTTCGAGAACTACCGCGACCAGATCCAGGCCGATGCCCAGGAGTTCCGCGGGGTCATGGAGGAGGCGAGGGCGGAGTTCGAGGAGACGCGGGATCGGTCGGCGTTCGATGGCGTGCGCGAGCGCGGGGAGGCGCTTCGGGACCGGCGCGAGACGCTCGAGACGACGTTCTTCAGCGATATCAAGTCGCTGCTGACGCCGGAGCAGACGTCGCACTGGCCGAAAGTCGAGCGGACCCACCGGCGCCGGGCGACGCTGGATCGGGGGCTGATGAGCGGGGAGCGGGTCGATCTGATCGAGATCGCCCGCGAGGTGGAGGTCGCCGGAGAGGCGCAGGTTGCCGAAGCGCTGCAGCTCTACGAGCAGGATCTCGACCGCGCACTGGTTCATCGCAACGCGGTGATCGAGGACGCGTTCGGTCAGGTGCGCGAGCTGTTTCAGGCGGGTGA
The DNA here is from genome assembly GCA_964390535.1 of uncultured Phycisphaeraceae bacterium. GTDB lineage: Bacteria > Planctomycetota > Phycisphaerae > Phycisphaerales > UBA1924 > CAYMJK01. The sequence goes on from CAYMJK010000326.1 coordinate 1,130, forward strand.
GCAGGACCGCATCGAGCGGCTGTTCGAGAACGCGCGGGACGCCAGCCGGCAGGTGCGCGACACGAACCGCCGGTACACCGAGCAGATCGCCGCGGCGCTCCCGCCGGAGCGGGCCGAGGTGTTCCGCAGCGCGGTGCGGGAGGCGGCGCTGCCGCGGGTGTATCGCCCGACGCACGCCCAGCGGTCGCTGGAGGCCGCGGCGGGCTTTGCGGACCTGACGGAGGATCAGCGGGCGGCGGTGGCGGGGATGCGGGAGCGCTACCGCAACGATGTGCTCACGATCAACACGCAACTGGAGCGTGCGATCGAGCAGGCGGAGGAGGATGCCGATGCCCGGCGGTTCATCCGGATGCGCTTCCAGCGCGGCGGCGACCGCGGCCGGGGCCGCGGCGGCGAGGGCGGAGATGACGGCACGCGCGATCTCATGGGCAAGCGGCGCGATCTGGACCGGCAGACGCTGGCGCTGCTTTCGGAGGCGCTCACCGAGGAGCAGATCGAGCGGCTCCCCAGGCGCGAGGCCGACCGGGACGACCAGGAGGGGGATCGCCGGGGCGGCCGGCGGGGCGGGGGCAACCGCGACCTCAATTGACAGCGGGACCCGGAACAGCCCGGATCTCTGACGGAATCCCGGCGGCTGGGCGTCTGAGTGGAAGTGCGGTTCGGCGCGGCGATGCCGCCGCGCGCAGTCCGGCCGGACGCCGGGCTCGATCCGCAACTGGAGAGCCGACCATGAGTTGCGCAGCATCGGGGCGGGCGAGTGGGCTGATGATGGCCTTGATCGCGGCGGCGGGGGCGATGGGTGTGGTGGGAGCGCCGGGCGCCGCGGAGGCGCAGCAGGTAATGGTCGCCACGGAGTGGTCTTCGTCGGGCGGAGGCGGATACACGCCGGTCTCGGCAAAAGAGCTCGAGGGGTATTCCGAAACCCTTGGCTTGGACGAGGTGCAGCGGGAGGCGGCGACGATGCTGCTGGAGGGCTATCGCGATGCGGTCACCGCTGCCCAGGGCGCGCGGCGCGAGGCGATGGAGGAGGCGCGGCGGGCGTTCGAGGAGTCGCAGGAGCACGAGACGTTGCTGGAAGGCATGACGATCTCGACCCGGGCCTTCGTCGCGCGGACGCGGGAACTGGAGGAGATGTTCTTCGGCGACCTGCGGTCGCTTTTGATGGGGGAGTCGCAGGAGGCGCAGTGGCCGCGGATCGAGCGGGCCCGCCGGCGCACGGTGGAAATCGACCAGGGGCCGGTTTCGACGGCGCGAGTCGATCTGGTCCGGCTCGCGCAAGAAGCGGCGCCCCAATGGGCGGCCGGGAGCGCGGCGGCGGACATCCTGGAGCGGTATGAACTGCAACTGGATGCGCTGCTCGTCGAGCGGGCCCGGGCGGCGGAGGCCGCCGAGACGCGGGAGCCTGGCGGGTTCGACCCAGCGCAGTTCGAGCGGATGAACGAATCCATCGAGAAGCAGCGCGACATCTCGCTGAAGATCCGTCAGCTCAACGACAGCGCTGTCGCCGAGCTCAGCGCAGCGCTGGGCGCTGACGGCGCCGAGGGCGCCGAGGAGGCCAGGGCGGCGCTG
>CAYMJK010000327.1:0-2838 GCA_964390535.1 uncultured Phycisphaeraceae bacterium
AGTGCCACCAGCAGCCCAAGCGCTGCGATCCCCTCCGCCAGCGCCACATCCTTCGAAAGCAGCACCGTCGCCAGCGTCGAACCAAGAGCGACGGTCACCACCAGGTCGAACGCGTTCATTTTTGAGAGCGTTCGCTTCCCACTCACCCGCAGCACAACGACGAGAGCCACATACGCCAGTGGCCCCACCGCCAGCATCCGCCCGACGCTCGACCATCCATCGAAGAAGATTTCCGGCATCGCATGCGCTCCTGTGCAGAGAATCGACCCCGGGCAGCGCTCGGCGCCGCGCCTCCAGGCGAAGTGAAGCGCAGCCCGGCGCCCCAGGCGCCACCGCCGCTGGGATTGCCCCCTCGTCTGGGCGCCAGCCCCCAGTCCCCGCGCCGACTCCCGCCCGAATTCCAGATTCCACCCACCATGCCCACACCGACCGCAAAGCCAAGCGGAACGCGGGGGGCACGATCCCCAGGCCAGTGGCCCCAGCCGGGTTCAAGCCGGCGCCGGCGCCGACCGCCGGTTCACGTTCCTCTGTCTCACCACACGAAGCGGATGGCGGTGGACTCGAACCACACGCCCTTGCGAGCGCCCGCCGCATAGCAGGCGGAGGCCGGACCTCCCGGCTTCACCATCCGAGCCGCGCCTCTCCCTTCCCGGGTCGGGCGCGCTGTGCGCGCGCAATGCGGGCGCAAGCGGAGCGCGGAGGGCACGATCCTCAAGCCGTGAAGGCTCCACCCGCTTTCCAGACGGGGGCGGCGCCACCGCCGCTTCACACTCCAGACGGAAGGCGGAGGGCGCCGATCCTCAAGCCGTGAGGCTCCAGCCGCTTTCGAGGCGGCGCCGACGCCACGCCGGTTCACCTTCCAAGGTTTCTGCTCCAAAACGACAACCGGCCCCTCGCGGGGCCGGCCGGATCAATCGCTTGCTGACAGTGTCAGATGCGCGCGCGATCCCGGACCGGCCCGATGGGCTGGCTCTGACTCCGGGATGAGAACGGGGCGAACATCATGACGGGGGAAGTATCGGCCGGTTGCGGGCGCTGGTCAAGTTGTCCCTGAGCTACCAGAGCCGGCTTGCCACATCGCGCTCCACGCGGTCCTCGACCTCGTCCGGCAGCGCAGGCAGTACATCCAGGCCGGTGAGGCGCTCGATCTCGTCCACGCTCACGAGCAGATCGGCGAGGTCGCGCCCCGTCTTGCCGTAGTGCGGAACCAGAAACGCCAGCGCCTCGATGCGCTCGCTGTCCTGGTGATCGACGACGATCTTGAAGAATGCCGTCGGCACCGCGATCTCGCCCGGGCCGACGACGTTGTAGATCACCTGCCGCTCGGTCGGAGGCTGCCCAAGCACGACCTGCGCCCCGGCCACATCCAGCCGGTCGCCCTCGTCGATCGCCGGGGTCAGCACGCGCGGCGATGACAGGAAGACCGGCCCGGTGATGATGGTCAGCGCCCCCCGGGCCTGCGCCCACTGGCGCACGCGCAGCTCCAGCGCGCTCCACGTGCCGCTGTTGTACGCGCGGTGAACCTGCGGCGCCATGTTGCTCAGCAGATAGCTGGAACGCTCGATCTCGTCGGTTCGCGCCATGTCCCGCGCTGGCGTCAGGTGACCACGGGCGTAGTTCGGCTGATTGGCCGGCGGCGCCGGCGCCAGACCCAGATCCTCCCACAGATCCCACGAAGCTCCGACCTCGTAGTCGATCAGGGTGGCGCGGCCAGGCGCCGCGGTGCGGGCATCCTCCCGGAAGTCGTCGCTGCGAGCCCGATCGATGGCCAGGTCTTCGCTGGTGAGACGGTACTGCGTCCAGGCGGGGATTCTCAGGCGCGGGTCATACCCGACGACGTACCCCTCATTGGTGAGTTGCACCGCCCCGCGCGGGGCGCCGAGGGCGAGATGGGTTGCCGCGGCGTGCGCCTCTATGGGCGATTCGTGGACAGCCGGCGCCGGCCTGGCCGCGGCGCCATCGTGCGCCCGCACGGTAAACGTCGAGACCCAGCCGGTGCGCCCATCGTCCAGCCGGATGTGATAGAACCGGTTCTGCTGCTCGGGCTGACCGCTTTCCGCATTCGTGAAGCATGCGGCGGTGTCGCCACGCTCCAGCCTCACGATGGCGCGTGCGTCGAGTTCGGGCAATTCGCGCACGACGGCTCGCCTGCTGGCGACGATATGAAACTCCTGGGCCTGCGCCATCGCCGCAAGCGTCATCGCCGCCACAAGAGCAATCAGCCGCAGCGTCATGCCGGATCCTCCCGCGGCGCCCGCAACTCGCGCACCGCGCTGCTCCGAACGCCGAGCAGGTCCTGAAACAGCTTGATCGACGCTTTGGACCCTCCGGCAACAACGACCCCGGTGAAGACCGCGCCCCACACAGTCGTGCGCTCCGAGAGGATGATGATCGACAGCGCATCGAACTCCATCGCCACGCAGATCGACACTGCCAGCGCTACAGCGCCCGCCTCCTTGATCGGCGCCCTCGACAGCCGCTGACGCCGCAAGTGGCGTCCCCGCATGATGTCCAGCGCTCGTCGCGCCCGCTCCACTATGCGCTGCGGGTGCTCGGGATCAGGCGGCCACAGCGGGCTCGCTGGGCCCACGGCGTCCGCCACCGCGCGCACGGCCTCGTCGTCGCCATCAGCCGTGATGATCGCCCGCGCCATCGCCGCATCGCGCTGCTCCCGCTGGTACTCCTCCGAGCCGATATCAGGAACCTTCGTATTGTGGGAGAACCACCGCGACTCGAAGACCACCGCCGCCACCCGCTCGACGAAGAACGCCAGGATGATCACCCCCACTATCGCCTCCAGCGTGCGCTCCCAGTCGATGTGAAACAGGTTCGGATCCA
>CAYMJK010000328.1:0-11386 GCA_964390535.1 uncultured Phycisphaeraceae bacterium
TCCACGGTCACGCCCCGCCAGAAGGCGACATGGTCCTTGATCTCCGCTGCGGCCGGCTTGGGGTCGGGGTAGGACCAGGCAGCCTGCTCGGCCCGCTCGCCGCCGACCACCACGTCGTAGTAGCTGGCCTCGCCCTTCCACGGGCAGGTGGACTTCGCGGAGGAGTCCTCCAGATACTCGCCTCTGACGGAATCGGGGGGGAAGTAGTGATTGCCCTCGACGACGCGGGTGCTGTCGCTCTCGGCGATGACTGTGCCGTTGAGAAGAGCGCGGGGCATGGCTGGCTCCGGGCCTCCCCGCCGCCGAAGGCGCGCCGCGGCTGGCGCGCGCCTTCGGCGGGGGGCATCCGCTGCGCCGTTGGGACGGCTACCGATCGTCGTCGGTCATCGGATCGTCGTCGAAGTCGTCGTCGCCGCGATCATCATCGAAGTCGTCGCCACCGTTGTAGTCCCGGTGGTAGGTGTCCTCATTGAGTTCGTCGGAGCGCCAGAAGCGGGTCCCACGGACGGTCGCCTGAAGGGAAACACCGCTCTCGGTCATCTGGTAGACCTCGATGTCGCCGCCGAACGTGCCGCGGACCTCGGGGCTCCCGCCCTGGTCGCCGGACTGGGCGGAGGCGTCGGCGCTGCCGCCGAACTGCCAGCCCGAGGTGGTGAACTCGTGGAGCGCGCCATGATCGTGGAAGACCAGGATGAGTCGCACATCCTTGATGCCGATGCCGGGGCCGACGCCGAGCTCGCCCATGCGCATGTACGTGCGCTCGCCGGTCTCGTTGTCGACGACGACGCCGTACCCTCCGCCGGTGGCGAGGAAGATGACGTTGGTGTCGATGGTGCTGAAGACACCGTAGCCCTCGGCGTTCTGCACCTTCTCCTCGGCCTCGGGGCGCAGCTCGTACAGATCGGCAAGGGTCTCGTCATGGGTATCCATGACGTAGGAGCGGCGCTCCTGCGGCGAGTCGCCCTCGGTGGTTGCGCAGCCGCCCATCGAGAGGGCCGCTGCGCCGATTGCGCCACACACGATGGCGCCTGCAAGTGAACGAACATTCATGGATGTTCTCCTTTCCATGAGATCGGTAGCGCGCGGGGCGGGTGTTGTCGCGTCGCGGATATGCCATGAACTTCTGCCTTTGGCCGCCGCCGCGGGGCGCGGTGGAGGTGGCGCCGCTGCGCTAGCTGGGATCCGTATCCCGGCCATCGCGCGGCGGGGCGCCATCCTCTCCCACAGCGCCGGCCATCTCGGCGATGGCGCGGGCAGCCGATTTCGCCGCGTTGCGGCCCTCGAAGCGGGAGCCGATTTCGCGGAGGTCGCGGCGCTGCTGCTCCATCGCATCCGGATCGTCCAGCAGGCGGCGCGCGGCCTGGATCAGTCGGCCGGCGTCCCCGAAATAGGGAATCAGCTCCGGCACGACCTCGCGCCCGACGATCAGATTCGGGAGCGTGAAGTGGCGTGTCGAGACGATCCAGCGCGCGATCAGCCAGTAGAGGGCTCGGCTGGACCTGTAGAACGCGACCATCGGCTTGTGCTGCCGCGCGATCTGCAGCGTCACCGTGCCGCTGACAACGAGGGCCATGTCGCACCAGCGGATGACGGCGTCCGTCCGGCCGCTGACGATCTGCAGGCCCTCGGGCCATCCGGCGCAGCCGGCGGCGAGGTCGCGCAGCATTTCCGCGACATCGTCATTCACCGCCGCGACGACGCCTGCGAGCCCCGGCCGCTCGGCCTTCAGGGCGCGGTAGGCCTCCAGCAGCACCGGGAAGTTCTTGCGCAGTTCTGCCGGGCGCGAGCCGGGCATGAGCGCCAGCCGCGGCTCGCCCGCGGGCAGATCCCGGGCCTCGACATCCAGCGCTTCGAGGTCCATCGCCTCATCAAACAGCGGATGCCCGACGAAGCGGGCGGGGACGCCGCGCGTCGTGAACCAGCCCTCTTCGAACGGCAGGAGGCAGAGGGCGAGGTCGGTCAGGCGCCGGAGCTTGCGGATCCGCCACGAGCCCCAGGCCCAGATCTGCGGCGCCACGAGGTGCACGACCTTGATGCCGCGCTGCTTCGCCATGGCGCAGATGGGGAAGTTCGCCGCCGGTGAGTCCACCGGCACGTGCACCGCGATCGGGTTGGCATCCATCCAGGCGCCGACGCGGTCGTTGATGCCGCGGTGCTCGCGGATCTTCGCCAGCCCGGGCACGCCCATGACGGCATCCTCGCCGGTCCGCTCGATGACCTCGGCGCCGGCCCGGGCCATGCGGGGGCCGCCCCAGGCGTAGAGGCGGAGATTCGGGGCCAGGGCGCGGAGCTCGCAGATCACCGCCGCCGCGTGCTCATCGCCGCTGGGCTCGAACCCGGTGAACAGCACCGCCGGACTATCGCCAGAACCTCCCGACACGCGGCGAGCGTAGGTCGCCGCCGCGGGCCGGCCCTGCCCCGGCCGCCGAACCTGTCACGAAGTGGCACGCGCACGGGATAACGGCGGCGCAGGGCGCCGCGCGGGCGGTATCGGCTTGAAGAAGAGGCGCCGAGGCAGGGGGCAACGAGGCATCGAGTCGGGGGTCAGGGAGGGTGGCCGGCGGTGGTGGGTGATGCGGCGTCGCGGGCGAGGTGGTGTTCGGAGTTGCCGCGATCGTGGCGGGCGCGGGGGGCGCCGGCTGCGCGATGGAGTGTGATGGGGTTGGCGGGCGCGGACTGCGCAGGACGCCGCGCGTTGGCGGTGGGGTTGTCAGTGGGCTGGTCCGGCTTCGGCTCCGCCGGGGTGGTGGGAGCGCTGGCAGTCTGCGGCGCCGGGAGGCGGAATCGAGGGGGCGCCGGGGCGGTGGGGCGTGTGGGGCGGCTGTGTGGATGGCGAGGCTCGGCGCCGATGGGCGCCGCGGGGGCGGGCCGGAGGCCGTGGAGGACGCTGATGGCAGCGCGCAGGCGTGTGCTGACATCGTTGTCGCGATCTCGGGCGATTTCGACGAGCTCCTGAAGGGCGCTGGTGTGGTTGTAGCGTGCGAGGGCATCGGCGCGCATCTGCACGAGATCGCGAAGGGCGCTCGCGAACGCGGCAACGTGCGGGCGCGTGAGGATGTCGTGCAGCTCATGCGGCGAGAGCTTGAGCTGCGCGGCGAGCTGGAGCAGCGAGATGGCGCCGGGCTCGACCCATGCGATGGCGGCATCGGTTTCGGCAGGAGTGAGTGTGGGGAGCGCTGCATCGGTGGGCGTGCTGGTGTTCATGCCGGATTGTGACCCGGCAGGCGTGGTCGGGCAAGCGTCGGGGCGGCTTGGACACGAAACGGCGCGCAAACGAGGCAGGTTGTGCGGAAAGTGTCGGGTTTGCGCGCGCAAAGTGTGCAGGTGGCGATGCCGCAGAGACAGGAGGCGACGAGGTCGCAGTGCGGGGGAGCTGCAACAAAGGACATATGCTCAGGCGTCGCCTGCCGCAACACCATGAACTGGCGCGCTGCGGGAACTTCCTTCGCCCCTCCGGGGCTCCTGGAAATGAAGGGGCGCTGCTACCCCGGGCTTCGCTGCGCTGCGCCCGGGGCAAGGGACCGGTCGCCCCTCCGGGGCTGCAAAGAGGCCCGCGGCGCGGGCGACATCGTTGAGGAGGCGCCGATTCACGACGTTGCCCTCCCGGGCTCTCGGCCACGAACCGGCGCTGCTGGGTTTCGGAAAGAATCCGTTGCGCTGATGGAGGAGGGCAAGGGTCAGCGGGATGTAGTGCTGGATTCGGAACCGGTTTGCGCGAGGAGGCTCTGGAGAAGCGGTAGGTGAGGTAGCCCTCTCCCCGGCCCTCTCCCACGGGGCGCGGGAGAGGGAGCCGAGGCGGGCTGCGCCCGTGGGTTTTGATTCTTGACCCGCCGGAGCGCTGGCCGCGGCGGGCCTCCCGAAGCCGGTCCAGCGCAGGTGAGCGCGGACTACCAACCCCGTCCTTGATGCCATTGAAGCGACTTCTTGGGCGCTTCGCCTGCATTGCGCCAGAACTGGAGTGCCATGAGATGGAGGAGGTAGCCTGCGCCGGCGCCCATCGCAGCGAAAGCTGGAACTGCGACCAGGTCAACCACCAGGCCAATGACGCTGAAGTAGCCTCCCCAGGACACCCTTTCATGACTGACCCAGACCCCGCACGGCCAGCCGGCACTGAACGCAAGGCCCCAACTGAGCGCGCGCGCCCAGGAAATCAGCGTCAAGACATTCGCAAACAGCAGCAGTACCAGCGCCACGATCGCGCCAAGCCGAATCCGGGTTCGCCGATGGCGATGCCAGAATTCAGGGGTGGTTGCGTCCCATGTGGCCAGGCTGCACCCGCATTCGGGACAGAGCGTTGCTGTCAAAGCAAGCTCATAATCACAGCCAGGGCATTTCATCGATCGGGCGGCATTGTACTTCCGGGCGGGAGCCGGCTTGGAAGCCAGAGCAAAGAACCCGAAGACTCCCAGTGCTCCAGCCCACATCATGACACTCGACGCCATGGCAGTGAAGGGAGCGGGCTTGTCGGCGGTAAAAAGGACGCCAATGGGCAGCAGTATCGTAACGACTGCTGTGACGAGCCTCGCCGCGGACCACGCCAGAACGGTTCGCTCGAAGAGGGCCGCGCGGAGTGCGCCTATTGCTCCCCAACTGAGGAGCGTCACCGGGACATACAGCGCACTGGAAAGCAGCCAGATTGGCGAGGTATCCCCGCCGTAGCGAATGCGACTCTCAGCGTCAAGATAGAAATGGACGCCGATGGCTATCGCTCCGCTGACCCAAAGAAGGAACACGTACCGAATGGCCATTCGCGCTACCTCTTGCTGCACACGTGATTCAGCATATGCATGGCGGCATTGCAGCCCTGGCTGTGGCAGAGCCACACGTGTTCAGACCCTCCGTTCATCGCATCTCGAATCAACTGCGATCCATTGACATCACCCTGTTCGCGGTAATTGTCGAGCGCTCAGCCGCCGTCGTCGGGGGCCGCGGGCGCCTCCTCCGGATCCTCTTCGGTCTGCTCGCCGGCGTCATCCTCGGCCAGGGCGCCGGTGACATCGACGGTCATGTTGATCGACTGCGACATCGGCTGCTCGCCGCCCTGCATGCTCACCGTGATGTCAAAGCTCGTCTCGGTGGCGATCGAGGAACTCAGCGGGATCAGGCGGGCCGGATCGACCTTCATCGAGCCTGTGCCCGAGCCGGTCAGGCTCGTGAGCCGCATGCGCGCCCCCTGCGGCAGGTTCGGCGCCTGGACATCCTGCGGGTCCGCGGATTGCGTCAGCGTGATGCCGATCGTCAGCATCTCATCATCGATCCCATCGAGCGTGGCAACCACGGTCTGACGCATCTGCATGCCGCTGTTCGTCAGCTCCGCATCGATCTCCCAGCTTCCGCCGAGGCCGACGGGCTCCTTCGGAAAGATGATGCCGAGCCGGGCGGCCTGGGAACTCATCGAGTCGATCTGCTCCTGCATCGGCCCGGCATCCTGGGCGCCCTCCGGATCGAACCGGATCGTCTCGCCGCGGGGAGTGACTTCACCGCTGCCGCGCACGCCGACGATCGGCGCCATCGCGTCGCGCAGCGCTGCGGTCATCGGGCCGGACTCCTCGATGTCGAGGCCGACGAACTCGAAGCTCACCAGCACGTTCTCCGACTCGCTCGTCTCCTCCGGCGTCTGCCGCAGCTTCAGCGTCATGGCGGGGAGCTTCTGCGGCGGCGTGTCCATGCCGTTGATCGTGGCCGACGAGGTCATTCTCGTCACGATGCTTGCCTGCTCGGCCTGCCCCATGACCGGCTCATAGCGGAACGCCTGCCGCGGCTCGGCGCCGGGGTCCAGCAGCCTTACGGTCGCCCGCGGCAGACCCTGCTGGCCCTCCTGCTGGGCCGCCTGCTGCCCCTGTTGCCCCTGTTGCCCGACCTCGGCATCCTGAGCAAGCAGCGGAAGCGGACTGAGCAGCGCAGCGACCAAGACTGATGACATTCTTCTCATGTGCAGCCCTTTCTCTCGGGGGAGCATACGCCCCTCCGCGGGAGACGGACGGGAGAGGCCCATGAACCGGCGCGCGCCGCCCGCGCGGCGGCCGAACTCGAAGGACGGCGCCGTGGAAAACGAAGCCCAGCCTCATGCGGCCCGTGCGACGCCCCGGAACTCCTCGTCGATCGCGCGGAACCGTGGCTCCTCGGCGATGAACGCGTCGACGATATCCGGATCGAAGTGCGAGCCCGACTCGCTCTGGATGATCGAGATCGCAACCCCATGGCTGAACGCCGCCTTGTAGACCCGCCTCGATGTCAGCGCATCGTACACATCCGCGAGCGCCACGATCCGCGCCGCGAGCGGAATGTCGTCGCCGGCGATACCGCGGGGATACCCGGAGCCGTCGAACTTCTCGTGGTGCGACATCGCGATGTCGTGGCCCATCTGCAGGAACGCCGCCTCCGGGCACTGCCGCATCGCCGCCGCCAGCGTCTCGGCGCCACGCAGCGTGTGCGTCTTCATGATGTTGAACTCGGCGTCCGTCAGGCGCCCGGGCTTGAGCAACACCGAGTCGGGGATGGCCACCTTGCCGATGTCGTGGAGCGGGCTGGTGAGATAGATGAGGCGCAGGAAGTCGTCGTCAATCTCCTCGGCGAAGCGTGGGTGCTGGCGGAGCCGCTGGGCAAGCGCCTTCGAGTATCGCTGCACGCGCTCCAGGTGTTCGCCGGTCTCGGGATCCCGTGACTCGGCCAGCTTGGCAAGCGCGAAGATGGTCACCTCGCGCGTCTGCAGGGCGACCACGCGCCGGCCAGTCTTGACGCGCATGACCAGCTCGGCGGTGTTGAAGGGCTTGGCGAGGAAGTCGTCGGCGCCCGCCTCCAGGCCGTCGATGGTGTCCTCGGCGCTGTCGCGGGCCGTGACGATGATGAAGTAGATGTACCCCGGCCACTCCGGCTTGCGCATGGCGCGGCAGAGTGCCAGCCCATCCATTTCCGGCATCAGCCAGTCCGAGACGACGATGCGGCATGGGCTGGCCCGCATGATCGCCATCGCCTCCACGCCGTTGGTCGCGGTGACGACCTCGAACCCGGCACTGCGCAGGGCGTCCCCGACCATCGTCAGCGCCACGGGCTCATCATCGACCACAAGAACTCTCATGATCCGGCTCCTTCACGTTGATCGGGCGGGCCGCCCTGGGGCGTCGGTTGTCCGGCTGCGCTGGCACTGATGAAACTGAGGCATCGCCCCATCTCGCCGCGCAGCGCTTCGACCTTGTGGGCGGTCGCTTCGGCAGCGCCCGATCTGGCGAGTTGTTCAATCTCCCGGGCCAGTTCCGCCAGGGTGGCAGCGGTGACCAGCCCCGCAGCGCCCTTGATCGCATGGGCGCTTGCCGCGGCGGCAGCGCAGTCGCCCGCGGCCGCTGCCGCGGCCAGCCGCTCGACCGCCGCCGGCGTCTCGCGTGCGAAGCTCTCCAGCGCTGCAGCCAGAAGCTTTGCATCGCCCATGCAGCGCGCCAGCGCCGCCTCGGTGTCGAGCGGACTGGATGGCGCCGGGCGCGCAGCGGCGTCGCCAGCCTCGCCCGCGTCGATCGGCGCCCTGCTGGCCCCGCCGTCGGCGGCCTCGCCGGCCCGGGAGAGGAACGCCTTCACGCTCGCGAGCAGCGCCTCCGGATCGATCGGTTTGCTGAGGTAGCCGTCCATCCCCGCTGCGAGGCAACGCTCCCGATCGCCCTTCATGGCGTTCGCCGTGAGCGCGATGATGTACGGCGGTGCGATGGCGCCTTCGGCCTGCAGGCGGCGGAGCTCCGCCGTCGCGGCGAACCCGTCCATCTCCGGCATCTGGCAGTCCATCAGGATGACGTCGTACGCGCAGCGCCGGGAGGCCGCGATGACCTCGTGCCCGTTGGCGGCGACATCGCACGCGTACCCGTGTCGGCGCAGCACTTCGGTGACATACAACTGGCTCGTCGGATGGTCCTCCGCAAGCAGGATCCGGCCGGGCGCTGGCTGCGCCGGCTGCGCGGTGATCGGCCGGGCGAGCGGCGCACTGCCCCGCCCGGCATTGCCGTCGCAGCAGCCCCGAATCAGCATGTCCAGCAGTTCCGATGGGCTCGGTGGCTTGCGCAGGCAGAGCGTGGCTGCATCATCGCCCGAGGCGCCGGGCGCCTCCCGGCTAGCGGCGTGCAGCACGAGTTGCCTCGGCGCCAGCGCCCGCGCGAGCTCGAGCAGGCGCCGTGCCCGCTCGCCCCCCTCATCCACGACCGGAACATCGACAAGCGTCAGATCGAACGGCGCCGGCGCCCCGGAGGGGAGATCGCCGGGCCCGACGGCGTTGGGATCCAACGCGTCCACCTGCATGCCCCAGCTCGCCAGCGACTCGGCGAGGAGGGCGCGGCTGTCGGGCGCACAACTGAGCACGGCGACGCGCAGGTGGCACAAATCCTGCGGGGCCAGCGGCTCGACCGCCGGATCGCCGGCCGCGGCGAAGCGCGCTGTGAACCAGAAGGTGGAACCCTTCCCGAGTGCGCTTTCGAGGCCGATCTTGCCGTCCATGGCGGTGACGAGGCTTCTGCAGATCGAAAGGCCCAGCCCCGTGCCGCCGTAGCGACGGCTGGTGCGCCGGTCCACCTGCGAGAAGGCCAGGAAGATGGCCTCCTGGCGATCGAGCGGGATGCCGATGCCGGTGTCGGTGACAACGCAGCGGATCGTCGTGTGCGTCGCCGTGCGCTCCTCGACGACCACGCGCAGCAGAATCTGCCCGGCGTCGGTGAACTTCACCGCGTTGGCGAGCAGATTGGCGAGAACCTGGCGGAGGCGCAGCCCGTCGCCACGGACCTGCGCCCGCGCTGCTGGCTCAACGAAGTAGTTGAGCTCGAGCCCCTTCTCGTGCGCCCGCGGGGCGATCATCGCGATGGCGTCGTCGACGCACTGGCTGGGCAGGAATTCGTGCTCATCGAGCTCGAATCGCCCGGCCTCGATCTTGGAGAAGTCGAGAATGTCGTTGATGATCTCCATCAGCAGCCTGGCGCTGCCGCTGCAGGCTTCGGCGAATCGCATCTGGCGCTCGTCGAGCGGGGTATCCCGCAGGAGCTCTATCATGCCGATCACGCCGTTCAGCGGCGTGCGCAGCTCGTGGCTCATCACGGCCAGGAACTCGCTCTTGGCGCGGCTGGCCTCCTCGGCGGCGGCCTTGGCCGAGCGGAGGTCCCGATCCGCCAGGCGCCAGGCGGCGCCGAAGTGCTGCAGCGTCCTGAAACCGGCGCCGGCGAGCGTCGCCATGACCAGAAAGCTGGCCAGAAAGAAGATCGGAATCGGGCGCAGCAGATCGTGCACGGGCATATAGATCGCATCGAGCGGCTCGCAGGCGATCGCGCTCCACCCGGCAGACGGGATGCTCGTGAGCCCCGCCATCCGCTTCCCGTCGTCGGCGAAGGGCACGACCGTCGCATCCCGTGGCCCGCTCCGCGCAAACGCCGCCAGCCGATCGCGATCGGCGGGCGTCGAGGGGCTCAGGCCGGCCTCGATGATCACCCGGCCATGCTGGTCCACCAGCGCCAGCGACACCGACCCGCCGACCATGAGGCGGTTGATCCGGTCGGCCAGATCGGCCAGCGCGTACTGGCCGACGAGGTAGCCGACGGGTTCGCCTTCGGCGCTGCGCACCGGCGTCGCAACGGCGACGACAAGCGGCTGCCCCATGGCCGCTCGCTGGTACGCCTCGGAGATGTACGCGTCGCCGCTGGCCTGCACGCCCTTGAACCAGTCGCGATGGGCGAAGCCGACGCCGATTACATCCGGGTCGTGCGGAAAATCGAACCGCTCGACCCCGTCCAGATCTGTAATGAAGGCGCGCGAGATGCGATGATTGTTCTCGACGAACGCCTGCAGCCGGCGGCTGACGGCCTCGGCGTCTCCCTCACGCACCGCCGTTGCCAGCGATGGTTCGGCGCCGTGGCTCGCGACATACATACGCAGGCCGACGAGTTCCTCGTCCACCGTCTCGCCGAGGAGCTGGCCGATAAGCTGGATGCGGCCGCGCCCCTCCTCGAGCAGGGCCCAGCGAACGGGCAGCGCCACGACCGCGATCAGCACGAGTGTCGGCGCAGCCAGCGCGCCCAGTAGCGTCAGGTGCAGCCGCGACGCCGACCGCAGGAACCACGGCTCCCGCAGCCCGCTTGCCCCCGCCTTCATGTCCCCGTTGTCAGCCACATGGCGCCTTCCCAGCGCCGCCTACCAGTGCGCAGCCGCAAACTCGGCAACGATCCGCTGGCGCGGTCACCCGGTTATCGGCAGACCCCCGCCCCCCCTTGACGTCCACCCTCCGGCGCGGCACATTTTCCGCGGCACAGTCCGCCATGGGTGCGTTCGGCCGGGCGGCGCCCGGCGCCCTGCTGGCCCTCCTGCTGTGCCACCTGCTGCGATCCGTGGTACCCTGTGCCGCGTGAGTGGCTCCTGGACATCGCAGCAGGTGGTTGCGCTGGCGCCGGACGAGGCGTCGGCGAAGGCCGGGCGGCAGTTGGCGACGGCCTCGAAGTGGCCGACGCTGGGGCGGGCCGCTGAGGGCGCCGGGGGCGCTGGGGATGCTGCCGCCCCGGCCGCCATCTGGGGGGAGTGCAAGGGGAGCGGGAAGAAGCCATACCAGGTGCGGATCGACCTGAGAACGGTGGGCGCCGGGCTCGGGGGCGGGGTGGCAGGCGGGCCGGCCTTCAAGTGCTCGTGCCCCAGCCGCAAGTTTCCGTGCAAGCACGCCCTCGGGCTGTTCCTGCTGCTGGCGGACAGGCCGGAACTGCTCAAGCCGGCAGCGCCGCCGGCGTGGGTCGCTGACTGGCTGGCCTCCCGCGAGCAGCGCGAGCAGAAGAAGGCGGAGAAGGCCGTCGAGAAGAAACCGCCGGACCCGGAGGCGAAGGCGAAGCGGGAGGCCCAGCGGGCCCGGCGCGTCGCCGACGGGCTCGATGTACTGGAGATGTGGCTGGTGGATCTGGTGACCGAGGGGCTGGCGGCAGCGCCCGCGAAGCCCGGCGCCTTCTGGGGCGACACCGCGTCGGCGATGGTGAACGCGCAGGCGCCGGGGCTGGCGCGGATGGTCCACGAGGCGGAGGCGCTGGCATCCAGCGGCGAGGGGTGGCAGCGCCGCCTGCTCGAACATCTGTCACGGATGTGGCTGCTGGCGCAGGCGGGCCGCGGGCTGGATGAACTCCCCGAGGATCTGCGGTCCGAGGTCCGGTCGCTGCTGGGGTACACGGTCGTGCGCGAGGAGGTGCTGGAGCAGGGCGAGCGCGTGGAAGACGCGTGGGCGGTTGTGGGGCAGGCGATCGAGGAGGAGGACCGGCTGATGGTGCGCCGAACGTGGCTCTGGGGGCTCCAGAGCGATCGGCCGGCGCTGGTGCTGGATTTCGCCGCGGGCGGGCGGCCGCTGGAGGGGACATTCGGTGTCGGGACGAGCTTTGCGGGCGCTCTGCGCTTCTAC
>CAYMJK010000329.1:0-3204 GCA_964390535.1 uncultured Phycisphaeraceae bacterium
GGTGGCGCCCGCGCGAGGACGGACGACGACGAGGGAAGACAATGATGATGAGATGCGCCCTGCTCTGCATGCTCGCTGTCGCCGCCTTCGGCCGGGCACAGCCGTGCGAGGTCCGGTATAGCGACGAATTCGCCAACATGATCATCGACGGCCTCGTCACCGACCTGGCCCGCTTCGACGCCGGCGCCGGGGAGGTGGTGATCCTCGCCGGGGGGTTCACGGCGATCGGCTCGGAGGCGGCGGCGGGCATGGCGATCTGGGACGGTGAGGAAATCCGCCCGCTGGACCACCCGCTCGAGTTCGTGGCCGCGCCGCGGTTCAACGACATCGAGGCGTTGGTGGTTGATGGCGAGCCGTGGCTCTACATCAGCGGATCGTTCACGGCGGTGGGAGCGACGGTGGCCGATGGCGTTGCGTGGTGGAACGGCAGCCGATGGGAGGCGGTTCCGTTCGAGCCATTCGCAGGGATCAGCCGCTTCCGGATGCTCGACCTGGGCTCGGGGCCACAGCTCTTCGGCATCGGCGCCTTCGCGCCGGATGAAACGCGACCGGGATACAGCTTCGCACAGATGTGGGTGATGAGCCCGCTCGGCTTCGTCCGGCACGGGCCGCCGGTCCCGTACACGATTCTGGGGCAGACGCAGAGCTACTTCAATGACGCCGCGGTCATCACCGACGACGCCACCGGCGAGCGCCGCCTGCTCGGGGGCGGATATGTCTATCTTCCCGACGGCTCGGCTGGCCTGCTGGAACTGATCGATGGCGAGTGGACGGGCTTTCGCGACGCGGTCTCGGGCCAGGTCTCCGTGCTGGAGCGCTTGAGCATCGCCGGCGAGCCCGAGCGGCTGTACGCCGGCTCCTACACCGGCGGACTGGGGGCCGAAGAGCACAATATTGCCGTCTGGAACGGCAGCGCCTGGGAGGCGCTGGGGCCGCAGCGGGTGTATGGACGCATCAGTCGGATCCTTGCCGTCCCCGGCGCCGGCGGCAACACGCTGGTGGTCGCGGGGGACGAACTGCGGTCGGACCCGGAGGGCGTCCTGAACATCACCGAATGGGACGGGACGCAGTGGAACGACCTGAACGGCGGGCTGGATGTCGGCTTTGCTCAGGGGATCCAGGACGCCATCGTCTTCGAGAACGACGGCCGGACGGAACTCGTGGCCGCGCTGAACACCGTGCGGTACGAGCCCCGGCCGCGCTGCACGACCAACGGGAGCCAGGGGCTGGCGCGCTGGTTTGATGGCCGCTGGCACGCCCCGTCGTTCACTGCGAGCCTGTCGCTCGGCGGCGCGCAGATGACCATGGAGCCGGCGGCAGGCGGCTTCGTCATCACCGGGCTGAGGAACATCGATGGCCTCCCGGGCGCCGAGCTGTTCATGCGGACGGGCGACGCATGGCAGACGCCGGGGCAGGAGCTGTGCGGGATTCACGGCGCGGTCGAGGCGGACATCGGCGCCGGGCCGCAGATCATCGCCTGCGGCCGGTTCGACGACGGTGTGGCGGTGTGGGATGGCGCCTCGTGGCGAACCGTCGGCGAGGGGGACGGGGCGCTGCGGGCCGGGACAGGGCTGGGCGAAGAGACTGTGGAAACGGTCGCCGCGGGCTGGTTCCAGGGGGCGCCGCGGATCTTTGCGGGAGGCTCGTTCAAGTCCACGCGCGGAGGCGCACTTGCGCGGAGGCTCGCCTTCTGGGATGGCGCCGAGTGGAAGCAGGCGGGCGAGGGGTTCATCCTGGGGACGGTCCGCAAGGTCCGCATCTTCGGCCCGCCGGGCGATGAGCGGCTGGCGATCATCCATCACAATCAGTTTCAGGACAAGTCGCTGAGCATCTATGACGGCGTCGATCTGCAATACGTCGGCACGGCGAGCGGGCGGATCAGGGAGATCGCGCCGGCGCGCATCGGCGGTGAACATGTCGTGCTCGCCTTCGGCGAGTTCGATTTCTTCGAGAGCGAGGAGGTCAACGGCGTGGTGTGCGTGCGCCCCGACGGCACGGTCATGGAGTCGCCGCTGCGCCGCCCGCCGGGGATCAAGCAGATCGAGGCGGCGCACGTGGAGCCGGCGCCGGGCGGGCCGATCGTCTATATCGTCGGCCCTTCGGAACGGGAGCCGGGGAAGTACGCCTGCGCGCGCTGGTGGAACGGTGGTTGGCGCATCTTCCAGGATGAGTTCGACGGGAAGATCTTGTTCGTGCGCCTGATTCACAGCGGCGACGCGAAGGAACTGTGGTTCTTCGGCGAGTTCACCGCCGTGGGAGCGACCAGCGCGCTGGGCTTCGCCCGTCGCCCGGTGTGCGACCTCTTTTGCCCGGCCGATCTCGATCTGGATGGCGCCCTGACGTTTTTCGACTTCCTGACCTTCTCGAACCTCTTCTCGTCATCTGATCCCGTGGCGGACAGGGACCGTGACGGGGCGTTCACACTCTTCGATTTTCTCACGTTCCAGAGCGAGTACGCCGCCGGGTGTCCATAATGCCCCGTGGGACGAGCCTCGCGGCATCCCGGGCGCCCATCGGCAGCGCTGTGGACAGCGGCTGCGATCGCGGCGCTGGCAGCCGCGCCGGCGCGCGCGCAGCCGCAGCCCGCTGACGGCCAGTCATCGGGGCAGCCGGCCCCGGGACAGCAGCCCGCCGGTGAACAGTCCATCCCGGACCAGCCCGCCCAGCAGATCGAGTTGCCGCCCGAGGTTGCCGCGGCGAGGTCGCTGGGACTGCGGGCGGAGGCGGTGCGGCAGGCGCTGGCGGTGGCGCCGGTGGTGGTGATCTGCCCGGATGAGGCGTCGTATCTGCGCGCGCTGCGGGCGTGGACGCCGGGCGTGCGATTCCCGGTGCTCATCGACGACGGCTCGTGGGAGGCAGCCGCCGACATCGCCCGGTTCGTGCGCGCGTTCGAGCCGGAGCGCGTGCTGTGGTATGAATCGCCGGACGAAGCTCCCGACGACACGCCCGCTCCCGAAGCCGACGCGGCCGATGGCAATGGCGAGGCGGCGCCCGCCAGAATCGAGCCTGACGACTTCCGCGGGCGCGCCGAGGCGATCGTTGCCCGCGCCTGGGGCGTGCGCCCGCGCCCCGGCGAGGACGCCGAGCCGGCGATGGCGCAGGCGCTGGAAGCGTGGGCGACGATCGGGCTGCGCCCCTTCGGCGTCGTCGCCTGCAACCCGCGCCAGGCCTGCCGCGTCGGGGCCGTCGCCCTTGCCGCGGGGC
>CAYMJK010000330.1:0-3442 GCA_964390535.1 uncultured Phycisphaeraceae bacterium
AGCCACAGCCTGCTGTCGCGCATCGGCGCCACGCTGGCCGGCGGGCCGACGGGGACGAATCTGAACCACGTCGCGGTGGCGCTGGTGGGGGGAGGAAAGATGAATGATGAACGATGAATGATGAATGATGAATGATGAGTAGGATCTCCCTCGGCTGGGCCGAGCACTTCCGGTCCAGTTCGCTCCGACTCATCATTCACCATTCATCATTGCCCTCCTACGCTGGCGGCATGAGTGTGAGTCTCTGGCGGCGGCGCGCCGGGCCGGACATTGTCGAAGCGGACCTGTGCATCGTTGGCGCTGGTGTCTGCGGGCTGAGCTGTGCGCTGGAGGCTGAAGCGCGCGGGCAGCGTGTCGTCGTCATCGAGCGGGCCGATGTCGCGGCGGGCGCCTCGGGGCGCAACGCCGGGTTCCTGATGCGCGGCATGGCGGAGAGCTACGCGGTTGCCGCCGGCGCGATCGGTCGCGAGGTGGCACGCCTCGCCTGGCGCTGGAGCGAGGAGAACCTCGAGATACTGCGGCGCGACGGGGCGGCCGACCTGCCGTCGTTCCGTGCGGCGCCCTCCTGCCTGCTCGCCCTGCGCGACGCCGATGTTGAAGACCTCGAACGCTCGGCCGCGATGCTGCGCGAGGATGGCTTTGATTTCGAGTTTCCCTGGCGCGCGGGCGACGCCATCTTCGCGAGCGGGCGGGTTCGGGCGGCGCTGAGCAATCCGCACGATGCCGCGGTCAATCCGATCGAACTCTGCCGCATGCTCGCGGGGAAGCTCCGCGGCAGGATCATGGCGGGGCAGGAGGTTCACGCGATCACCGAGGACGGCGTCGGCGCCCGGGCGGTGCGCATCCGCAGCGCGGATGTCGAGGTACGGGCTGGGCGCGCGCTCGTGTGCATCAACGCGTGGGCGCCGACGCTCCTTCCACAACTCGCCGGCCTGATCATTCCGAACCGCGGCCAGATGCTTGCCGCCCGGCCGCACGGCGGCGGCGCGCTCTCACTCGCGGCGAGCTATTACGCCAACCGCGGCGCGGATTATCTCCGGCAGACGCCGGACGGCCTCATCGTCGTCGGGGGGCAGCGAGCCCGCTTCGCCGACGCCGAGCGAACGGCGGACGAGGCCCCGACCGAGCCGGTCCAGACGGCCATCGAGCGCTTCGCCCGCGACCTGCTCGGCTGCGACCTCGAGATCGTGGCCCGCTGGGCGGGGACCATGGGCTTCACCCCCGATGGGCTCCCCGTGATCGGCCCGGTCCCCACGACCGACCCCACCAGCCCCCCCACGAACCGCCCTGGCAGCCCCGCGGCGAGCGGCGCAGACCCCACCGGCCGCATCTGGTTCTGCGGCGGGTTCACGGGGCACGGGATGTCGCTGGCCCGGCGCACGGCCCGGGAGGCGGTGGAGGCCATGCTGGAGGGGCGCCCGCCGGCCTTCGGGTTCGACCGGTTTCTTCCGGCCGGGGGTCGCGAAGCGGGCGCCGATCGGGTATCTTGAGCGGCAGAGGGAGGCTCCACATGTTCAGATGCAAATTCGCCCCGATTGCCGTGTCCCTGTCGCTGGTCGGCGCCGCGCCGGCGCTGGCTGACTGCCGGGCCGATCTCACGGGGGATGGCGCGCTCGATTTCTTCGACTTTCTGGAGTTTCAGAACCTGTTTGCCGCGGGTGACCTGCGGGCGGACTTCACGGGCGATGGCGCGCTCGACTTCTTCGATTTCCTCGCCTTCCAGAACGAGTTTGCCGCGGGCTGCCCGCAGGCGGCCCAGATCGCTTCCAACCCGCTGCCGGGATATCCGCACGCGGAGTTCGCGTTGGCGTTTCACCAGGGGCGGCCGATCTTCGCCGCGGTGGACCCCGCGGCCCATCCGGGCGCGGTCGGTGGCGCGGTGGACATCTACATCACCGCCGCACGGGGCGCCGCGGGATGGGCGGCGGATCCGGTTCTGACGGATGTCCGCGGGGCGCCGCAGCCGGCCACCTTCCCGGGTGGGTCGCTGGCGGACAATCGCATTCCGCTCGGCGGCGCCGGGGCGCTCGGGCCGGCGGCGGCGGATCGATTCGTTGCCGTGGCGTATGACGTGGTGATCGATGTCGATCGCGACGGGCGCCTTTCCGGGGCTGATCTGATCGATGGGGCGGGGGACGGCGACGGCATGCATGTCGTGCGCGATCTCACGCAGCCAGGGGCGTATCCGGTGTTCACCGCCTTCGACTACCCGGTGACCTTTCTGGGGATTCCGGCGACGCGCAACCGGCAGAAGCTGGTCGTTCCCGGCGACCCGGCGCTGACGGACATGCCGGTGATCATCATCGCGCACGGCAACGGGCACGACTATCGCTGGTATGACTATGCGCTGAATCACTTTGCGTCGCACGGGTTCGTCGCGATGTCGCATCAGAACGACACCGTGCCGGGCATCGAGACGGCTTCGGAGACTATCCTGCGGCACACCGACGCGTTCATCGGGCAGCTCGACACGCTCGCGGGCGGAGTGCTCGCCGGGCGGGTGGACACCAGCCGGATCATGTGGATCGGGCACAGCCGGGGCGGGGAGGGGGTCGTCCGCGCGATCGACAAGATCTTCGACGGGACGTACGTACCGGAGAACTACACACTGGATGACATCGACATCACCAGCAGCATCGCGCCGACGGTCTGGCTGGCGACAACGAGCCAGCCGCACGATGAGAACTATCACCTGTTGTTCGGATCTTCGGATGGGGATGTGTGCGGGTGCCCGCATCGTGACGACCGGCAGTCGTTCCAGCTTCTGGAGCGCGCGACTGATCGGCGCCAGTCCACGTATGTCCACGGCGCGGATCACAACGACTTCAACTGCTGCGGCTTCGAAGATTTCACTGGGCCGCCCGGGACGGCGATCGGACGGCCGGCAGCGCAACTGGTGGCGCTTGGCGCATGGACAGCGCTGGCGGAGCGGTACCTTCGCGAGAGTCCCGCCACCGAAGAGCACATCTGGCGGCAGTACGAGAGCTTCGCTCCTCCCGCCGTGCCGACGAACGTCACCGTGGTCAACGAGTATGCCGAGGCGCCGGCGGATCGCCTCGTGATCGACCACTATCAGAGCGAGCCTTCCATCGCCATCGCGAGTTCGGGCGCAACGGTTGCCGGCGCCATCGGCAACCCGCACGAAGGTCGCATGGCGGACAACAACGCCGACTTCACGTGGACGCCGACCGATCCGATGAACGGCATGACGCGCGCCAGCGATCTCGACACGAGCGCGGGCGTCACGTTCGACTGGAACGGGCCGGGGGCGTTCTACGAGTTCCGGCTCACGCCGGCGCAGCGCAACACCACGGGGTACGTTTTCCTGTCGCTGCGGGCGTGCCAGATGACGCGCCACCCCTTCACCGTCGCGGAGTTGGGCGATCTTACTTTCTCCGTGACGCTACGGGACGGCGCCGGGCGCACGCGATCCATCAACATC
>CAYMJK010000331.1:0-2915 GCA_964390535.1 uncultured Phycisphaeraceae bacterium
GCCGTTCCGCTCGATGCCCAGCAGGCGCTGACAGCGCGGCACGGCTGGTTCGGTCGCCTCGCGCTGGCGCACGGGCTGTCGAGGACCGACCCGTCGCGGCGGCTGCTGGTAACGCGGCTCTGGCGCATCGGACGTTTCGGAACCGGGCTCGCGATCGGCTTCGGCCTTGCGACGCTGCTCGGCATCGGGGCGCTGGCGCTCATCATCGTGCATCTGCGCCGCGCGGGGTTCGACTGGAGCGGTCCGTTCGAGCGCGGCGCCATCTCGACGTACGACCATCTCGCCGGCCGCATGGTCGGCCCGGCCGGCGGCGGCGACGCGGTGATGCTGGAGACTGTGGCGCTCTTCTTGCTCGGCCTGCTGCTGGCGGTCGGGGCGCCGATCATGGCGTACGCCGGGGGCGTCGAGGGGGCATCCGCGACGCTCATCCTGACGGAGATCCTGATGTGGGGGGTTCTCGGGGTGGTCGCCTGGCCGCTGATGCGCGGCGTGTCGTGGGGGCGGCTGGTCGAGGATCTGGGGCTGACGCGCGGCGTCGGGGTTGGGCGTGAGGCGGCCTTCGGCGTCATCGGGTATGCGGCGTCGCTGCCGATGCTGGCGGTGGCGATGCAGGTTGGGCAATCGCTGGAGGCGATTCTCGGCGCCGGCGGGGGCGGGGTGGGGGGCGAGGGCGCTGACGGCTACCCGCTCATGGAGCAGCCGCTGGCCAACAGTTGGGTGGCGGTGCTGCTCGGGGCCGCGGGCGCGGTGCTCTGGGCGCCGATCATCGAGGAGATCGTGTATCGCGGGGCGCTGTACCGGTTCCTACGGGCCCGGCTGAGCGCGGCGTTGACGATCCTGGTGACGGCGTCGGTGTTCGCGATCGGGCACCCGTACGCGCCGCTGGGGATCCTGAGCGTCTTCGTCGGCGGCATCTCGCTCGGCCTGCTGCGCGAGTGGCGGGGGTCGCTGGTGGCGCCGATGGTGGCCCACGCCCTGCACAACACGATCTCGGTGGCGCCGACGATCGTGTACCTGCGGTTGCTGGAGATGTAACTGGCAGGCGCGAGGGCGACGGGAAAAGACGCGGCGGGGCGAGCGTTACGGCGCCAGGATGACGATGTCGGCGGGCGGCTCGGGCTCGGGCTCGCGGGTCACGCTGATGTTGAGGATGTCGGCCTGCGGGAGCATCCGGCGCAGGTAGACCAGCGTTCCGCCATCATGATCGGTGTGGAACCGGCCGACGACCAGGAGCACCGGGCGGTGTCCCGCGAGAACGGTGTCGGCGACCGCGTCGGCCATGGTGGCGTCCTTGAGGATCTGGCCGCGGTAGAGGCCGTTGATGGCGGCGGGGTCGGCGTCGCCGTGCTGTGCGAGCATGGGCGTCATCACGTCGTCGAAGCGCTGGCGATAGCTCTCCAGCGCGGGCGGGCCGGGGATGGTGAACATGGCGCGGCGCTCGGCGGAGAGCGCGCGGAGGGCGTCGAAGTCGCGGGCGCGGGCGTAGCTGGCATAGCGGCGCGGCACGTTGGCGGCGATGACGGGGCGGCCGGCGGCCTTCGCCGCCTCGAGCATGCGCTGGTGGCCTTCGGGGTAGTTGCCCTCGCTGCGACCGGCCTCGCGCTTGAAGGCGGCCTCGCTCTCGATCACGCCGCGGAGGTAGTCGTCGATGACGAGTTGTTCGTCGCGCTCGAAGAATTCGAGGCAGAGGGCAGGGGAGAGAGCGGGCGTGGGAGCGCGGGCGAGGATGCGGTCCCAGAGGTCGGCAGTGAGGGCCTGCGCGGCGGTGTTGTCGTGCTGCTCGCCGATGATGACGACATCCGCGGCGATGGCAAGATCGGTCAACTGCTCCAGGGTGAGGTCCGCGCCATCGGCGCTGCGTACGGTGGGGGCGGGCGCCGGCTCGGGCGGCGTGGTCGTGGCGCAGCCGGCGCCAAGGGCGCAGAGCGCCAGCGCTGCGCCGGTCAGAAAGCGTCGTTTCATCGTCTCCTTCATCCGCTCCCGGCGCTACCCCAGCAGGCCGCGCCGGCGCAGGTAGTCGGTCAGCAGGTCGCCCAGCGGCTGGTCGCTGGAGAGGGGAACATAGGTCATCCGGCGGGCGACGGCAGCGCGGCGGATCTCCTGCTCGTGGCGCTCCATGCGCCGACGATAGTCGCGCAGCGCGGCTGGGGAGATGGTGACCTCGGCAGCGCGACCGGTTTCGACATCGGTGAGGCGGACATCGCCGAGCAGGCCGCGGGCCGCCTCGATCGCCGGATCGCGTTCGCCCGGAGCGAGGATGCGCAGCAGGTAGGTGTCGAAGCCGCCGCCGGCGCCCGCGGCAAGATAGTTGAGCCCCGGCGCCAGGTCCTCCTCGGTGAGGAGGTCGGAGAGGATGACCATCACACCCTTGCCGGTGCGGGCGAGGGCCACAGCGCGGAGCGCTTCGACAATGGAGCCGGTGGCGAGGGCGCCGCCAGCGGGAGCGCCGTGCGCTGCGGGCGTCATCTCATTGGTCAGGAAATGGGCCAGCCGGCGGACGGCCGGCCTGCCGCGCATCGGCGCCAGCCGCGTGAGGCCGCGGCCGGGGACGCCGAAGCCGGTGACGACCAGCCGGTTCTGATTGACGAGGCCGATGTAGCCGAGTGCCATCGCGAGGCGGAGGGCGAGGAGGATCTTCGGGGGCTCTCCGGCATCCATCGAGGCTGAGCCGTCGATCACGATGTGGAGGGCCAGATCCTCCTCCTCGCGGAAGAGCTTGATGAACAGGCGGTCGAGGCGTGCGAACACGTTCCAGTCGATGTGGCGGAGATCGTCGCCGGCGACGTAGGGGCGGTAGTCGTCGAACTCGACGCTCTGGCCGCGCTTCTTGCTGCGGCGCTCGCCGGGGAGCTTGCCGGCGAAGATGCGCCGGCTGAGAACATCGAGACGGTCGAGCCGGCCGAGGAGGTCGGGGC
>CAYMJK010000332.1:0-4338 GCA_964390535.1 uncultured Phycisphaeraceae bacterium
GCACGGGCTGGAAGCCCGTGCCACCCATGACAAGGCGGAGGCCCGAGCTTTCGCTCGAGCCTCCGCCGGCGCGCCAGCGCGGAGAGGGAGAACGCGCTGGCCCCGCCGTGAGGAGGGAGAGAAGTCGTCGGCGCCCGCCGCCGCCAGCTTCAGGCGGCCACAGCGCGGATGCGTCGCTCGAGGCGGGCGGCAAGATCTTCGATGGTGAGCCCGTCGGCGCCGGAGCCGACCTCCACGCACAGCCCCTCGCCGATCTGCCGCTCGATCCGCTGGTGCGCGGTGATCACGGTGGAGTGGTTGGGCCGGCCGATGCCGCGGGCGATCTCGGGATAGCTGCGGGTCGTCAGGCGCCGGGCGAGCAGCGTGATGAGGGCCCGCGCCAGCACGACCTTCTTGTGGCGGCCGCGGCCGAACAGGTCGGTCTGCTCGACCTCGAGCTCGGTGCAGACGACATCCATGATGCGCTCGAGGCGGATCGGCCGGCGCGGGTCGCGCGGGCCGCCGGGGCGCGGGCCGCCGGGGCCGGCCTCGGCCATCCCCAGGGCGCGGCGGACGGTGAGCAGGCCGACCTCGGCGCCGCTCTGGCGGCCGACGAGGCGGTGCAGGGCCTCGACGCGGGTGAGGGCGCCGCCGAGATCGCGGAAGCTCGGGGCGCGGTTCTCCGCTTCGGGGGATTCGGCGATCAGTCGCAGGGCGTCATCACCGAGCCGCAGCTCGCGCTTCCGCGACTCCCGCCGCAGATACTCGATGCGCATCGGCATCGTCGGGGGCGCCATCTCGGCGACGAGCCCGGCGAGGAAGCGGCTGGCGAGGGAGGCGTTGAACGCGTTGACCCGCGTCGGATGCTCGTCGGAGGCCAGCGCCAGCCGGGCGCCATCCAGGTTGATGGTGTCCAGCGTGTGCAGGAACTCCTTCTGCGTCGCCTGCTTGCTGGTGAGGAAGTGGACATCATCGATGCACAGCAGATCGACGTTGCGGTAGGCGCGGCGGAAGGCCTCGGTGTTGTCCGAGCGGATGGCGTTGACGAACTCGTTGGTGAACGCTTCCCCGGTCAGATACTTGACCTTTGCGCCCGGCGCCTGCTCCTGAAAGCGGCGGGCCAGGCCCTGAAGAACGTGCGTCTTGCCCACGCCGCAGGGGCCGTGGACGAACAGGAGGTTGAACTCGGGCTCGGCGCCCGGATCGGCGAGCCGGCAGGCGGCGGTATACGCCAGCTCGTTGGCCGGGCCGATCACCATCTCATCGAGCTTGCGCATCGGAACGACGTCGGCCCGCTTGCGGGCGCGGAGGCGCGGGCGGGCGCCCGGATCGGATGCGGGATCGGTGGCCGGGGCGGCGGCGGCCTGCGGGCGGGCGGCGGGCGCGGGGGCGACGCCAGCGGCCCCATCCGTCCGGGCGGCCGCGGGGCGCTGCGCCGAGGCCGGGGCATCGGGCTGGCGCCGGGTGACGGTGAAGCGCACCCGCTGGCTCCGCTCGCCGAGGGAGGCGTCGGCTTCGACGGCGGTGCGGATGGCGTCGCCGAACCGGCGATCGAGGAACTGGGCCAGGAACTGCGAGGGCGAGGCCAGTTCGAGGCTGTCCTCCTCGACGCGGATTTCCACAGCCCGGGCGAAGTAGCGCTCGAAGCTCGATTCGCCGACAGCCTCGGAGATCCTGTCCCGGACGATGCGGCGCAGCGACGGACCACCAGCGGTCGCGTCCGCCGGCCTGGGCGCGGCTGCCGCGGCAGGCCTGGCGGTGCGCTGCGGCGCGGGGCCATCACTGCTGCGCAGCGGCACGGCGCCTTCGGCAACACGGGCGCGGGAAGCTTTGACGCTGTGAATCGTCCGGGGGCGGGTGGGCATTTGGCGACCTCCAGTCGGCCAGAGTTACAACCTCACCGGGGTCAGCCTGACCCCGGCGCGGCGGGAAGACACAGAGTCCTTTCTCCTCCCGACGGCCTGATGTGCCGGGCTCGGGGCGCCCAACGCGCACCGGCGACTTCGCCGCGTTCCTGCGGCGGGGCGCCTACTCCGAGCATGGTTCGATTCAGATGTGCCCCGACTACTTCAGACCCCGAGGAGCCAGTCCTTGGCTCGGGGGCCAAAGGTAGCGACTGATCGGCGATTCAGCAAGCGGCCCCATCGCCGGAATTCCGGCGATTTCGTGGCCAAAGCGATCGGTGGTTCAGGCAGGCCAAGTGTTTGCGCGCTATGAAGTTTTTGTTGTCCGCAACTAATTTTTCGGCGCCGGACAAAATGTGGATGAAATGCTACCTGGGCCCAGTGGCCGAACGAACGCCAGCCGCGCACTCACCTCGGTAAACCCCAAACGGCGATACAAGCCCAATGCGGGCACATTGCGGCGGTCTACGGCGCATGTAATTGCATCGGCGCAGTCGCGCTTGCGCCGGGTCGCCGTCATCGCCAGCGCGTCGCGCAGCAGCCGTTCCCCCACTCCGCGCCCGCGCAGTCGCGGCCCGAGCCCGAGGTAGACGAGTTCAACGCTGCGCAGCGCCGGCGTCGGGTTGAGCAGGGCGCACCCTTCGGGGCGGCCATCCAGCGTGACGAGGCGCCAGAGGGCGCCAGTCCAGCGCCCCGTCGCCTGGTGCGAGTCGATCACATCCTCGGTCTCGCGCAGCCCGCAGAGTTCAGGACAGTCCAGCGTGCCCTCGTAGGAGCGCTCCATCGCCTCGGCGAGTTGGCGCCGGTCATCGGAGCCGCGGGCCAGCGTTCGGATCGGGCGCACGGCCACACCCTGCGGCCAGGGCGTGCGCACGGCGAGGGCGCTGTCGGCCGGGCGCACCGGGCGGCTCAGGTACGCGAGTTCCCCCACCGGACGGAACCCGGCGCTCTCGAACGCCTCCGCCGCCCACGGCTCCCCGGGTTCGGGGAGTCCCTGGGCGATGGCCAGCCGCCGGGAGAAGCGGGCCTGGAGCCCGGCGCAGGCGGCCCGGACGCACTCGGCCCGGGCGTCTCGAGCGGCCCCGGCCTCCAGAGAGCCGCCGCCGCGACCCGGCTCCGAGGGCCGGGAGACGAAGAGCATGGCCGTGCGCCCGGCCCCGATGACGGCCAGGCACGCCTCGGCGACCTCACCATCCGGCCCCGGGACGCCCCAGAAGAGGTCCAGATCGATCCCGTGGTCGGGCGCGGCGGCGAGGAAGCGGCTGGCGGACTCGTCAATCGGGCCAGCCGACGCATCCACCATGCGTCTTGCGGCGGACAGACGCAACGAGACGGGCAGCGCGATGGCGGCGGTGTCCGAAGTCAACCGAGAGTCGGGCATGGGCGTTGACCCGCGGAGGGGCGTCTGTAGACTAAGCCCCATGGCGCCGGCCTGCCGGGCTCGGCCAGGAGAACTGTCATGATTCAAGGCGCCCCGATCGCGCGCACACTGATCACCGTATTCGGCGCTCTGGCCCTCGCCGGCGCCACACTTGCCCCCACACTTGCCATGGGGGGGGCGGCGCCGGAGCCGAATCCGGCCCCGCAGCGCTGGGAGCTTCAGCTGCAGCCCGGGCCGCTGCGGGTGGCCTCGGTGGAGACGGAGGCGGGCGCGCGGCTCTACCTGTATTTCACGTACACCGTGACCAACCGGTCGGACCAGTCGGTGCTGTTCGCCCCCATGTTCACCCTCGCCACCGACGAGGGGGGAACGCAGGTCGCCGGCGACGGCGTGCCGGGCGAGGTGACGCGGGAACTGCTGGATCGGCTGGAGAACCCGTTCCTGGAGGACCAGCTTTCGATTATCGGTCCCCTGCAGCAGGGGATCGAGAACGGGCGCGAGGGGCTGGTGGTCTGGCCGCTGCTGGATGCCGACGTGGACGAGATGAAAGTCTTCTGCGCCGGGTTCAGCGGGGAGACGACCCGGGTGCAGATCAAGGACCCGGTGGATGGGGAGGACCGGACGATCACGCTGCGGAAGACGCTGATGCTGCGGTACACGACGCCGGGCGAACTGAGCCCCGGCTCGGCGCCGCTGCGGCTGGTCGATCAGCGCTGGATCATGCGATAGCTGGATCAGGGGGCGGCGGGGGCTAGAATCGTGACACGAGTGGGCGCCCGGCGGCGCCCCGCATTCGGGCAGGGATGCCAGTGACGGAAAGCACGGGCTGGAAGCCCGTGCCACGACCAGATCAGACGCCGCGGGCGGCTCTCGGAGGACTTGTGTCATGGCGCATAAGAAGGGCCAGGGATC
This sequence comes from uncultured Phycisphaeraceae bacterium, assembly GCA_964390535.1. Classification (GTDB taxonomy): domain Bacteria; phylum Planctomycetota; class Phycisphaerae; order Phycisphaerales; family UBA1924; genus CAYMJK01. The sequence continues at coordinate 4,177 of CAYMJK010000332.1, forward strand.
GACCAAGAACGGTCGCGACTCGAACGCGCAGTACCGCGGCGTGAAGCTGTACGGCGGCGAGATGGCCAAGGCCGGCTCGATCATCGTGCGCCAGTGCGGCACGCACTTCCTGCCGGGCTTCAACGTCAGGCGCGCCAAGGACGACACCCTGTTCAGCGTGAC
>CAYMJK010000333.1:0-2559 GCA_964390535.1 uncultured Phycisphaeraceae bacterium
ATCTCCAGCCCGGGCGATGCGCCGCCGAGGGCGCTCAGCGCCGCCATGGCGGCCAGCAGCCAGCACGCCTGCATGCCGCGGTTGACCCACCGGGTCAGCTTCCACTCCTGGCGCGGGTTTGCCGGCGTGCGCTCGCTCACCTGCCGCGGCCCGGTCATGATCCACACGCCTGTCAGCCAGAGGACGGCGACGATCAGCCGCATGCCCGCCCGCGTGGCGTCCGCCGGAGGGAAGATCCTCATGGCGACGAGCACTGCCGTCCCCACGACGCCGATGGCCATGAGCGACGCCCCGAGCTGGAGCAGCTTGAGGTAGCCGAGTGGTGCGTAGAGCAGGTTGTCGCGGGCCGCCAGCACGCTCGATGGCCGCTGGAATCCGCATTCGGGGCAGCGGCCCCCCTTCTCGAGCCCCTTGAGGCTGTACCCGCAGCGCTTGCACGGAAAATCCGTCTCGTAGTACTCCTTGGGGGCGTAGGGGGCAAGCTCGCGCGGGTCGATGGGCATGGTCGCTCTTAGTGTACCGGATCCGCGGCAGGAGGCTGCGGGTGCGGGGGAGTCGGGGCCGACGAGTCGGGGGGCGCCGGCGGCGACCGGAGCGCCCGCGCTGCGGCAAGATCGCGCTGCAGCGCAGCGCGCAGATGATCGATGAAGCCCAGCGACAGCAGGAAGGTGATGAAGCCGGAGAGCCCCGAGAGCGGCAGGAGCAGTCCCGGCCACACATCCCGGAGTGCTATGAGCGCGACGGTCAGGGCGAGAAAGATGGCGATCGTCCGCAGCCGTGACGGCAGGCGGCGCTCCGAGCTGCGCCGCGCCACGCTCCACAGAAGCAGGCCGAGGCCGCCGAAGAGCGCAAGTGCGCCGAGCAGAGCGACCGCGAGCGCGAGCCCGGAGGCGAGCGTATCGCCCACTCCCGCGACCTCCAGCCAGAGCGCGGCCACCAGCCCGCCGGCGCACGCGACCGCGCCCGGCCGCGCCATGGCCCGGCCGATCTCCAGCCGGGCGCCGTCCAGGCGTTCGGGGTCGGGGGCGCTGAGTTTGAATACGCCGATCACCGCCGCGATCGCCGGCAGCGTCCACGCGCCCGCCATGAGCAGCAGGAAGAGCGCATGGCTGACATCGCCGGCCACGATCCCGAGCACAGCGAACCCGATCCACGCCAGCAGGAGAGCCATCACGGCGCCGGTCAGCAGCCGGGCGCCGAGGTAGAGCGACCGGACATACTCCGGGTCAGCCGCCGACAGCCAGTAGCCGCGGAAGCTCCGCACGATCGGCGTTGCGCATTCCGGGCAGACGCCGGTGACCGGCAGCCCGCGAAGCTGATATTCACACTGCACGCACGCCTGGTCGTACTCGACGCGAACTTCCGCGGCGCTGGAGGCCCCTGAGCCCATGGCGCAGTGTACCGTCTTCGCCCGGGCTCTTCGGGAGTTTCGCTGGGCTCCGGCCGAATCCGCGTCAGGCGACCGGCGCCTGGGTTGCCGCATCCACCGCGCTGCGGAACATGCGCAGCCCGGGCGGGTCGCCCTGCCGCTGCGACTCGTCCAGCCGCGTCCAGTACGGATGGCGCGTCCAGTCGAGGAAACGGTCCGGGTGCGGCATGAGGCCGAAGATCCGCCCGGTCGGGTCGCAGACGCCGGCGACCGCGCCCTCCGAGCCGTTGAAGTTCTCGCGGTAGCGCAGCGCGATCTGCCCGCCGCGCTCCAGTTGCTCCAGCGCCTTGGGGCTGTCGAAGATCAGCCGCCCCTCGCCGTGCCCGACCGGGAGCATCCGCATCTCGCGGCTGAACTCGAGCAGCCCGCGGGTCCAGACGCACGGCGAAGTCAGTTCCGGCTCCACCCCGACCCAGCGATCCTCGTACCGGCCGGAGGCGTTGTCGCAGAGGGCGAGCGTCGGTGGCGGCGGACCCGCCGGATCGCCCGACGCTCCCACCGACTCCCCTCCCGGCAGCAGACCCGCCTGGATCATCGCCTGGAAACCGTTACAGATGCCGATCATCGGGCAGCCTCGCGCGGCGGCATCCCGCAGGGCCGGATACAGCCGATCCCGCAGGCGGGCGCCGAGAATCCGCCCGGAGGCGATGTCGTCGCCGTAGCTGAAGCCGCCGGGGAAACCGACGAGGTCGTAGTCGTCGAGCTGCCGGGGATCGCTCGCCAGCCGCCCGAGGTGGACCAGATCGGCGTCGGCGCCGGCGAGCTGGAAGCCGCGGACCATCTCCTCGTCGCAGTTGATGCCCTCGGCCCGGATGACAATGGCTCGCGGCATGGGCAAGGATAGCAAGGGGCCCGGCGCCGGCGGCCTCCCGGGGGGCGGTTTCGGGGGACTGGGGGGGACGGGCGCCGGCCGGCGCGTACCATGGGCGCCATCAGTCGGGAGGGATCTGAATGCCGGAAGTGTTTCCGTTCTTCGCCGTGCAGTACCGGGGCGGCCGCGGCGATGTCAGCGAGCTCGTCGCCCCGCCCTATGACGTGATCGACGCCCGGCAGAAGGGCCACCTGGTTGCCGGGGATGCCCGGAACGTGGTCTCGATCGACCTGCCGCACACCCCCGCCAAAGAACTCGG
>CAYMJK010000334.1:0-4655 GCA_964390535.1 uncultured Phycisphaeraceae bacterium
GCGCCGCGAGGGGCGCGCCAGGCGCTGGCGAGGGCGGGCGTGAGTGCGGCGGCGCTGAGCGCGCCGGCCGACTGGACCATGAAACGTCGCCGGTCGAGGTCGGTCATGCGTGAATCTCCTCGCGGGCACGGGGCGCGGGCGCTGCGTGCGCGGGCGGGATGGTGGCGGGTGAGAATTCGATGTCGGCCGCGCCGGGGCCGTCGTGACGCCATTGCGGGAGCGCCGCGTTTGGCGCGCCTGGTGGCGCATCGTGGGGGGCGTCGTGGGGACCGCCGGCAAGGATATGCGATGTGAGGTCATCGGGGGCCGTCCGCGGGCGCCCGCCGGCGACGAGCAGCGCCGTCGACCACGCGTCCGCGGCTGCGCAGGAATGGGCCCACACCCCGGCATGCTGCAAGCCACTGCCCAGCGGCAAGATCGCGCAGGCGAAGCTTGCAGAGTCTGCGGGCGCCCCCGTCCGGGGGTCGAGAACATGCGCGCGCTCGACGCCGTCGATGTCCATCGTGCGCCCCGACGGGCTCGATACGCTGAGCGCCTGGTCGCGCAGCGTGATGCGCGGGCCCAACAGCCGGCCCCGGTCCGCCAGCGCGATGGTCCAGCCTTTGGGTAGTCCGCCGCTCCGCGGCGGCTCCCCTGGTGGCCCGGATCTCCGAGCCGGGTCTCTCCGAGCCCGGTCCCCTGGCGGCCCCCCCAGCGCGAGAACCGAGCTCGTCCCCGCGTGCAGCAGCGCACACTCCACCCCGTGAGCCCGAAGGACCGCGCCAGCAAGGTCGAGGGCGTGTCCCTTGGCGATCGCGCCGAGATCGAGCTGCGCCCCCGGCGCCGTCAGCGCCACCCGGCGCGAAGGCCCATCGATGGCCAGAAGACGCATCCCGACGCACGCCCGCGCCGCCCGCGCTGCAACCGGATCCGGCGCCTCGCCGCGAAATCCCCACGCGCGCATCAGCGGCCCGAGCGTGATGTCGAACGCGCCGCCGGAGTCCTGATGCACGCGCCGCGCCAGTTCCAGGAGTTCGAGCGTGTCGGGATCAACGGTCGTCCACTCGCGCCCGGCGCGGCGGTTGATCTGGGCCACCAGACTGTCGGAGGCAAAAGCGGAGAGCCGCTGGTGCGCCAGGCGGATCTCGTCGAGCGCCAACTCCCCCACAGCGCGGGCCCGGCGCGCCGCATCGGCCGCCGGCCATGCCGCCGGCGGGCACAGCGCCAGCTCGAAGCGCGTGCCCATGGCCGCGAGGGCGAGGCGCGCCACATCGGTCTCCGCGGGGCAGCGCGCTGCATCGGCGCCGGCGGGACGCCGGCCGGCGCTGTGCGCCCGGGATGTCATCAGGCCATCCGCGCCATCATGCGCTCAGGGTCGAACTCGTGCGTGCGCCCGGTCCACATGGCCCGGGTGGCGAGATCGACGATGACCATGACCTTCGTGCCCAGCTCCACATCGCTGGCCGGCGGCGTGCGCTCGCGGATGCAGCGGAGCCAGTCGAGCCGGAGCTGATCCTGGTCGTTGCCGATGTCCGGCAACTGAATATCGCGCGGCTCGATCTCGTCTGCGAACACGCGCTCGGGGCGCAGGGCGCAGTGCCCGCCGCCGAGCAGGATGTTCGCCTTCTGCCCGCGGATCATGGTCTCCAGGCCGTTCTCGTTGTTGGTCGCGCCGGCGACGATCATCGTGTGCCCGCTTTCGAACTGCACCGTGAGGTTCACCTGATCGTGATTCTCCATCTCCTCGTCGATGTAGTGGCCGCCGATGGCGCTGACCTTCGTGGGCCAGCCGACCGACTCCAGCGCCATCACCAGCGGGGTCATCTGGTGCACCAGCAGATCGCCCACGATGCCCGTGGAGAAGTCCTTGTACCGCCGCCAGCGGGCGTAGACATACGGGCTCCAGGGCCGCTTGCCCGCCGGCCCGCACCACTCGTCCCAGTTGAGGTTCACGCCGGGCTGCCACGCGCTGTCGATGGCGTAGTAGTTCCACTCCCCGGTCGGCGTGTTGCGGCAGTAGCTCGTCTGGCTCCACAGCGGCTTGCCGATGGCGCCCTCGCTGACGAGCTTCCGGGCCTCCTGATACTTCGGCATCATGATCATCTGCGTGCCGACCTGGAACATCTTGTCCGGGTTCGACCGCACGACGCGCCGCAGCTCCAGTGCCTCGCGCAGCCGGAGCGTCATCGGCTTCTCGAGGTAGACGTCCTTGCCGGCGAGGATCGCGTCGGTCGCGTGCCGCGCGTGCCAGTGCTCGGGCGACGCGATGAGGACGCCGTGGATGTCATCCCTCGCGAGCAGGTCTCGATAGTCGCGGTACTGCGCCACCTCGGCGCCCTGCGTGTCCTTGCACGCCTGCCACGCGTTGGCCAGGCGGGGATCGCACACGTCGGAGAGGGCCACGATCTCCACATCCGCCTTCCCCTCCTTGGCGAGCCGCATGAAGGAGTGGCAGTGCGCTGTGCCCATGCCGCCAGTTCCGATAACGCCCATGCGCACCGGGCCGGTCGACAGCGGCACAGGGCTCTTGCCGTACGCCCCCGCCCCGATCGGGATGCCCGAGTTCTCGAGCGTGCACGCCGGGAGGGCGCTGGCCGCCGCGGCAAGGCCGGCAGCGCGGGCAAGGAAGGATCGCCGGCTGACGCCGCCGTCCTCGGGTGTGATGGGCTGATCGTTCATTTCTGCGCCTCCAAGCGGGAACAAGGTGAACGTGGGGGAACGTGGGGGCGCCCCGGGGCGCCGGACCCGGGCCGAAGCCCGAGAGACCGCAGCACGGGCCGCCGACCCGCGCAAGGAATGGGGACTGTAGAGTACCAACTACACTGCCGGCCGCAAGGCCGGCTGTCGGAGGATGGAAAGGGCTGTCAATGGGCCGGATCGGCGTCTGTTCATGGTCCCTGGCAGCGGCGCCCGGCGTCGAGGGGCCGCGCGAGCTCGCGGCCGCGGCCCGCGCCTGCGGCGTCGTCGGCGTGCAGGTCGCCCTGGATCCCATCCGACAGGGCGCCTGGGATGCCGGCGAGACGGTGGCCCGCCTGCGGGAGGCCGGCCTCGAACTGCTCTCGGGAATGATGGCGACCCGCGGCGAGGACTACAGCACCCTCGATTCCATCCGCCGCACCGGCGGGCTCCGCCCGGACGAGCACTGGGCGCACAACCAGGAGGCGGCCCGGCGCTGCGCCGACCTCGCGAGCAGGATGGGCCTGAAGCTGGTGACGATGCACGCCGGCTTCGTGCCCGAGGAGGCCGGCGATCCTGAGCGCGGAAAGCTGATCGACCGCCTGGCCCAGGTCGCTCGGATCTTCGAGAGCCGCGCCGTGCGCCTCGGGCTGGAGACCGGGCAGGAGACGGCCCAAACCCTGCTGGAGGTCCTCGCCGCGCCCGGCCTGGAGCGCGTCGGCGTCAACTTCGATCCGGCGAACATGATCCTCTACGGGATGGGAGATCCGGTGGAAGCCGCGCAGGCGCTGGCGGGGCGCATCGTGCAGATGCACATCAAGGATGCAGCGCCGGCCCCGCGGCCGGGCGCGTGGGGGACGGAGGTCGTCGCAGGCCGCGGGGCGGTGAACTGGCCGGCGCTGCTCGGCGCGCTTGACGAGGCCCAGCTCGACATCGATCTTGTAATCGAACGCGAGGCCGGAGACGATCGCATGGGAGACATCATCAAGGCGCGCGAGCTGATCGAGCGCGTGCGCACAGGGAGCGCGCGATGACGATCGGCGTCGGCATCATCGGGTACGGGTTCATGGGCCGGGCCCACGCCGCCGCGTACGGGCGGGCCCAGCAGGCGGGCTGCCGCTGCGCCCTGCGAGCCGTGTGCGATGTCCGCGGCGCCCAGCCGGCCGGGGCGCCAGCGTCCGCGGCGGGAAACGTCGAGGCAGGGATGGCCGGCGCGCTGGCGCCGGATATCACCTGGCACGACTGCGCCGAGTCGCTTCTGGCCGACCCGTCGATCGATCTCGTCAGCGTCTGCACCCCGACCGACACGCACGTGGCCCTGGCGGAGCAGGCGCTGCGCGCCGGCAAGCACGCCCTGGTGGAGAAGCCGGTGGCGCTGGAGGCCGGCGCCGTGCGTCTGCTGGCCGAGACCGCGCGCGAGGCCGGCCGCCTGTGCATGCCGGCCATGTGCATGCGCTTCTGGCCCGGGTGGGACTGGCTCAAGGCCGCGGTCGATGACGGGCGCTACGGCGCCGTCCGCAGCGCCGCCTTTCAGCGGCTTGGGAGCCGCCCGGGCTGGGCCCGCGAGTTCTACGCCGACGAGGCCCGCAGCGGCGGCGCGATCTTCGACCTCCACGTGCACGATGTGGACTTCGTGCACTGGCTCTTCGGCCGGCCGCGGGCCGTCACGACCCGCGGCGACAGCCAGCACTGCACGACGCTCTACGACTTCGACGGCCCGAAGCACGTGACCGCCGAGGCCGCATGGGACAACGCCCCCGGCTTCGGCTTCCGCATGCGGTTCACCGTCGTGCTGGAGCGCGCAACCGTCGATTTCGACATCGGGCGCGCCCAGCGGCTGATCGTCAGCGAGGGAACCGAGTCGGCGCCGGTCGCGCTGGCGGACCTCACCGGGTATGACGGCGAGATCCGCGCGCTCCTCGGCGCGATCGAAGATGGCGCAGCCCGCCCGCCGGCGACCCTGGAAGAGGCCGCTGAGGTGATCGAGACAATCTGCGCCG
>CAYMJK010000335.1:0-2751 GCA_964390535.1 uncultured Phycisphaeraceae bacterium
GGCGGCGGCGGCTGATCCGCCTCCCCCCCCGACGCTCCCACCAACTTCTGACCCGGCTGCGACCTCCCGCGCAACCCGGACCCCAGCCCGGCTCACCAGAGCCGGGCTTTGTTGTCTGCGCCGACGTCCGCCTCGCCACTCGGGCCCCCTCCCGCGCCCGATCCGGCGCCCCCTACCGTCCCCCATGCCCCAGACGATCACCGCCACCATCGGCGCCGCCCGCTACCCCACCACCATCGCCGCCGCCGGCCACGCCCTCACCGCCGACGAGCCCGCCTCCGCCGGCGGGACCGACGCCGGACCCGATCCCTACGCCCTCCTCCTCGCCTCCCTCGGCGCCTGCACCGCCATCACCCTCCGCATGTACGCCGACCGCAAAAAGTGGCCGATGGACAGCGCCGACATCGAACTCTCCCACGACCGCATCCACGCAAAGGACTGCGAAGACTGCGAGTCCACCGAAGGCATGATCACCATCATCACCCGTCGCATCACCCTCCGCGGCAACCTCGACGACCAGCAGCGCCAGCGCCTCCTCGAAATCGCCGGCAAATGCCCGGTGCACAAGACGCTGGAAGCGGAAATCCGGGTCAGGTCTGAGCTGGCTGAGTAAAGCGAAAAGCGCGCCACCGCGCTATCGCTGACCCCGACACCTGCCCTCCGACTCATCATTCATCGTTCATCGTTCATCGTTCATCGTTCATCGTTCATCATTCATCATTTCTGCCTCCCGAGCCCCCACATGATCACCCGCAAAATCGGCAAGCTCATCCGCGGCAAGGTCACTCCCGCCCAGATCGCCATGGCCTGCATCCTCGGCGCCATGCTCGGCTTCGTCCCCGTTGACGCCACCTCCCCCGGCATCATCATCACGCTCACCGCCCTCCTGCTCGTCCTCAACGCCAACCTCTTCATCGCCGCTCTCGTCGGCGGCGCCGCCAAGCTCCTCAGCCTCCTCATCATGCCGCTGCAGTTCGAGGTCGGCCGCATCATCCTCGATGGCCCGCTCAGCGGCCTCATGCGCGCCATCATCAACGCGCCCATCCTCGCCTGGTTCGGCTTCGAGTACTACACCGCAACCGGCGGCGTCATCCTCGGCCTCATCGTCGGCATCCTCGCCGCCATCGTGCTCTCCGCAGCCCTGCTCCGCCTCCGCCGCAAGCTCGCCTCCCTCGAATCCGGCTCCGAGCGGTACCAGAAGATCACCGGCCGCAAGTGGGTCAAGGGCCTGACCTGGATCTTCTTCGGCGGCCAGAAGAAGACTTACGAAGAGCTCCTCCAGAAGCGCGTCGGCCTCCCCATCCGCCCCATGGGCGTCCTCGCCGCAATCCTCATCGTCGGCCTCGTCTGGGTCGGCACGCTCTTCTTCAGCGAGCCCCTCGTCACCATGGCCCTGCAGCGCGGCCTCGAGCGCGCAAACGGCGCCACCGTCGATGTCGCCAGCGCCGATGTTGACCTCTCCGAAGGTCGCCTCCTCGTCACCAGCCTCGCCATGGCCGACCCCGAAGCCCTCGACACCGACCTCTTCCGCGCAGCGCAGATCGAAGGCAAACTGAGCAACGCCAATCTCCTGCGCAAGCGCCTCGCCATCGACCTCCTCGTCGCCACCGACGCCTCCACCGGCGCCGCCCGCAGAACTCCCGGCGTCCTCGTCGGCCCCCGCCGCGAGCCCCCCGAGCCCCTGCCCCCCGGCGAAGGCAAGACCATCGAGGAGTACCTCAAGCAGGCCGAGAAGTGGAAGGACCGCCTCGAGCAGGCCCGCCGCTGGCTCGAGAACCTCTCCCGCAAGCGCGAGGATGCCAAGCCCGATCCCACCGACCCCTCCGCGCCCCCCGAGGATCGCCGCGAAACCCTCCGCGAGCGCCTCGAGCGCGAGATCGCCGAGAAGGGCTACACCCGCGTCACCGCCGCACACCTCGTCGAGGGCGCCCCCACCTTCCTCGTCCGCGAGTCACGCGTCGAGGGCATGACCGCCGCCCAGGCCCCCGGCGAAATCTTCGACGTGATCGCCGTCAACCTCTCCACCCAGCCCTGGCTCGTCGAGGCCCCCCCGCAGGTCACCGTCCGCAGCCGCTCCGGCGCCTACGAGGCCGACATCGCGCTCGGATCCGTCTCCGGCAGCGGCGTCCCCTCAACCCTCACCCTCGCCCGCCGCGGCATACCCGGCGACGAAGTCAGCCAGGCCCTCGCCGCGGCAGGCGGGGAGGCCGGCCAGGTCCTCTCCGGCGGCACGGTGGATGCCGTCATCGAGGGCGCCTTCCGCCCCGAGTGGATCGACCTCCCACTCAACGTCACCATCCACGACTCCACCATCACCATCCCCGGCGCCGGCTCGGCCCCGGTGGATGAACTCCACCTCCCCATCGGCGTCATCGGCCCCATCAACGCCCCCAACATCACCATCGATGCCGACGCCTGGAGCAAAGCCCTCACCGATGCCGGCGCCACCGCCCTCGCCAACAAGGTCCGCGGCGAGGTCCAGGAAGAAGTGGACAAGGCCACCGACAAGGCCCGCGAAGAAGTCGACAAACGCCTGCGCGAAGGCCTCGGCGGCCTGCTCCCAGGCGGCGGCGGCTGAGCCGCGATCTGCGCATGTCTTGAAAGGCATGAACGCAGAGGGCGCAGAGAAAGCAGAGCGGTGAAGAGTTCGCAGCGCGCCACAGCCGCAACCAGAGCTGCCGCGAGCCCGGCGCCAACGGCGCCACCGAGCCAGAGCCCAGGGCAACGCCCTGGGGTTGAAGGTCGTCCAGC
>CAYMJK010000336.1:0-4113 GCA_964390535.1 uncultured Phycisphaeraceae bacterium
AGAATCGTGTACCGCTCGAGATCGAGATGATCCAGCAGGCTCTCGCCGCGCTCGTTCACGAGCCGCTCGCGCCGGCTCGCGACCGTCACGATCTGGCAGCCCGACGCGTCCAGCGCCCCCGCCATCTGCCCAAAGCTCGCGTACTTGCCCGTCCCCACGAGCAGCCGGCTCGTGAACTCGCGCCGGGCGAGTTGCAGCGGCGCCTCCGCGGGCGATCGGGCGGGAGATCCGGCGGTCGATGCGGTTGTCTGCGCGGTCATCGCAGAAGGGTAGCGGTTGCACGGGCACCCTGCCCGTGTCGTGGCATGGCCTTCCAGGCCATGCTTTCCGTTGTGCGCCGAATCCAGAGCCAGACCCCGTGACACCTCCGAGTACGGGCTGGAAGCCCGTGCCACCTCAGCCCCCGCCCACCAGCGTCACGATCTCCACCGCGTCCCCATCCCGCAGTTCCCGCGCAGCGTGCTCGCGCCGCGGCACAAGCTCCCGGTTGACCTCCGCTGCGCACGCGCCTCCCTGAAGCCCGAGCCGCTCGACGAGGCTCGCGACCGTCTCTCCCGGCGGCGCCTCCCGAACCTCGCCATTCACCGTGATCCGCATGAAGCAGTCTACCCGCCCCCGCCCCGCGAACGCCGGGCCCCCGTATCGATCCGTAACGCCTCGCCGCCCCACCCCGTAGCATCTGGCGTGGAGAGCGCCGCTCGAGGACGATGGCTGGCCCGCGCGGGGATCGCGATCGCTGTGATTGCCGCGGGAGCGGTCTCCCTCGCCCTGCTCCAGAGCCCCCGCAGCTATCCACAGGAGTCCCCGGATGCGCTCATCGCTTCCGCCCGCCAGATGGTCGTCGATGGCAACGCTCGGCGCCTGCCGGAACTCGTCTGGACGGGCGAGCCGGGCATGCGCCGGGTGCTGCTGCGCGTCGGCGGGCTGATGGGCCGCATGGAGCAACTCGGCGAGACCATCGCCGAGAACTTCCCGGAGGAGGTGGCGGACATGCGCCGCCAGGCCGAGGCCGCCGCGGCCAGCGGCGAGGGGGGCTCGATCGTGGCTCAGGTGCTGACCGGCCAGCGGCGATCGCGCCGGGCCGACCCGCCGGGCGGCATGGAGCAGCGCCTGAACCTGCTCCTCCGCGAAATCTTCGTCGACCCCTACGGCTGGCTGGAGCGCAGCGAGGGGCGCCTGACACACGAGTACATCACCGACGATGTCGTCGGGCTGGCGTGGGATGGCCGCGGCATCCTCGGGCTGCGGCTGGTCGAGCATGGCGGGAAGTGGTACATCGACTCGCCGACCAACCTGGCGGCCCTCCGCCCCTTCTTCCCGAGCGATGACGACGCTTACCGGATCATGGAAAGCCTCGTCGCCACGCTGGATAACGCCGTCCGAGACCTCGAGATGGAGGTCCGAACCGGCCAGATTCGCAGCCTCGCTGGCGTTTCCGCCGAAGCCGGGGAGAAGGCGGCGCCGATGTTCGTCTTCGGGGTGATCGCCTATGGCAAGTACCTCGAAGAACGCGACAAGGCCCCGTAGCACGCCCACGAGCACGCCCAGTAGCACGGACTTCCAGCCCGTGCCGCGGCCGGACGGCGCCCGGGCAAGCCAAACGCCACAACCGCCGCCAGGTTGCCATCGACTAACCGGCTCCCGCCGGCGCTCCCCCCGCGCAATCGCCGGCCCCGCCGCAGCAGCCCGCGGCGCCGCCGGGCGCATATCATCGGTCATGCGTTTCGTCAAGATGCACGGCATCGGCAACGACTACATCTACATCGACGCTTTCACCGACAGCGAGGTCGAGGCCGCCAGCGACTGGCCCGCCACCGCCCGGCAGATCAGCGACCGCCACACCGGCGTCGGCGCCGACGGGCTCATTCTTGTCTGCCGCCCCTCCCCCAACAACGAAGCCGATGTCCGCATGCGGATGTTCAACGCCGACGGCTCCGAGAGCGAGATGTGCGGCAACGGCATCCGCTGCGTCGCCAAGTTCGCCCACGACCGCCTCGGCGTGACATCGCAGCCGATGCGGGTCGAGACCGGCCGCGGCGTCCTCGAGATCGAATGCGCCATCGAGGACGGGCGGCTGGTCGAGGCGACCGTGGACATGGGGGCGCCCATCCTCGACTGCCCCCGCATCCCGGTGCTCGTGGACGAACTCTCCTGGCATCGCGACCACTACTGCTGCATCGAACTGAACGAGCGGGGGGGCGACCAGGGGCGCCACCGGGGAGGCGAGCGGGGGGGCGAGACCCAGGCGCTGATCTTCACGCCGGTTTCCACCGGCAACCCGCACGCCGTCTTCTTCGCCGACGAGAACGAGACGATCTTCCAGCGCGGCCTGCGCGGGCTCGAGATCGACCGCATCGGCCCGCGCATCGAGCAGCACCCCGCCTTCCCGCGCCGCGTCAACGCCCACTTCGTCTGCGTCCACTCGCCGACAGAGGTCTCCATGCGCACCTGGGAGCGCGGCAGCGGCGAGACCCGGGCCTGCGGCACCGGCGCCTGCGCCGTCCTCGTCGCCAGCGCCCTCACCGGCCGCACCGAGCGCGACGCCCTCATCCACCTGCCCGGCGGCGATCTGCGCATCTCCTGGAACGAGCGCGACGGGCGCATCCGCAAGACCGGCCCGGCCACCGAAGTCTTCGAAGGCGACTGGATGCCCGAGGCCGCCCCGGTCGCGGCAGCGCAGTAGCCCATGCCCCTCGACGCGACCGAACGCAGACTCTGCGACCTGATCGAAGCCCGCCGCGAGCGCCTGCTCGACGATCTGCGGGCCCACGTCGCCCTCCCCACCGGCCACAACAACACCGGCGCCATCGAGCAGACCCGAACCCTCCTCACCGGCCGGCTCGCCGCCCTCGGCGCCTCCCATGAGCGCATCGCCGGCGATCCCAAGCCGCAGTGGTTGCACGAGGCCGGCGAGGCCGGCCCGGCGCCCGACGCCTCGATCTGCGCGCGCGCTTCCGGCAGGCCCGGCCCGCGCATCCTCATCGCCGGGCACATGGACACCGTCCACGATCCCGAAGGGGACTTCCGCGAACTCACAATCGACCCCCGCGGCGAGCGGGCCACCGGCCCCGGCTGCGTCGACATGAAGGGCGGTCTGGTCATCGCGATCCACGCGCTCGAAGCCCTGGAGGAAGCCGGCGTGGACTGCGACTGGACCTTCTTCCTCAACGCCGACGAGGAGACCGGCACATACCACTCCGCCGCCGCCCTGCGGCAGGCGTCCACCGGGCATGACATCGGCCTCGCGCTGGAGCCCGCCCTCGCCGGCGGCGAACTCGCGATCGAGCGGATGGGCAGCGGGCAATTCATGATCGAAACCCGCGGCAGGGCAGCGCACGTGGGGCGCGCCTTCACCGAAGGCGTCTCGGCCGTCAACGCCCTCGCCGAGACCCTCCTGCGCGTCGCGCAGATCGCCGACCCGGATGGCGGGCGGATCGTCAGCGTCGGCCCGCTGGAGGGTGGGATCGCCACCAACGCCGTGCCCGAGCGGGCCCGGGCCTGGGGCAACGCTCGCTACCCCACGCCGACGGTCTCCGAGCAGATCCAGCAGGCGCTCGCTGCCCTCGCCACCCCCAACACCGACTGCGAAGAGGGCCGCCCCGCCATCCGCATCCACCGCAGCTTCAACCGCCCCGCCAAGCCGAAGACGCCCGCGGTCGAGCGCCTCGCCCTCGCCGCACGGGCCGCGGCGGAGGATCTCGGCCAGAAGCTCCCCTTCGCCTCCACCGGCGGCGTCTGCGATGGCAACATCATGCAGGAGGCCGGGCTGCCAACCATCGACACCCTCGGCGTCCGCGGCGGCGGCCTCCACACGCCGGAGGAGTGGATCGAACTGGCAAGCCTGGTCGAGCGCTGCCAGTTGCTGGCAGTGCTCCTCCGGCGCATCAGCAGTAGCACGGGCTTCCAGCCCGTGGTGGCACGGGCTTCCAGCCCGTGCGGCGGCAGGACGGCGCACAAAGATCCTGGACCTCCAGGCGCAGGAGAGCCAGACCACGGACTGGAACCGCGTACTGACGAAGCTCGCGGGCTGGAAGCCCCTGCCACGCTACAGATCCGGCGTGGCGCATACCTCCCGCACTGGACACGCGAAGGCGTTACCTACAGCGTGACGTT
>CAYMJK010000337.1:0-6037 GCA_964390535.1 uncultured Phycisphaeraceae bacterium
CGCAGGTTGTCCCGGACCACCGGCTCCTCGCGCCAGGCCGAGCCATCGAAGCGGTAGATGTGCTGCTGGTCTTGCTCTCCCCAGATGCCGACGCGCTCGCCATCGGTCGTTGGGACGGCGAACTGCGTTCGTGGTGATGGATCCAAAAACTCCTGCTCCAGCACCCACTGCCCCCCGTGTCGCCGGAAGATATGCGTGACCACGCTGTACTCGGGGTGCTCGACGCCGACCGTCCGCACAAGGACATCGCCCGCCACCGCGAAGTGCACTTCGTACTCCTCCAGCGGGTGCGGCTCGATGCGCACCGATTCGAGCTGCGCTACGGCGGTCGCGGCGAGCATCGTGACGGCAAGGGCGGCGGTTCGCATCCGGATGGCCTCCTGTGTCTGCCAGAGATCTATCGGCAACCCGACCACGGGCGCGCCATTCCGACATCGCACGCGCCATGCGCGATGCTCAGCAGCCCTCCTCCATCGCCCGTGCTACACCTGCTCGGCCACCAGCGCCAGCAGGCGGGCGCCCCAGCCGGTAGGGCCGGCGATGTACGGCCCGCTGTCGCTCTCCACCGCGTGCACGCCGGCGATGTCGAGGTGACACCACGGGATCCCCTCCTCGACGAAGTAGCTGAGAAACGCGGCGCCCTGGATCGGGTGGGCCTTGCGGTTGGGGTTGCTGTTGACGATGTCGGCGAAGCTCGACTTCATCATCTTGCGGTATTCCTCATCGTGCGGCAGGCGCCAGACGCGCTCGCCGGAGCCCTCGGCCGCGCACAGCACCTGGTCGCGCAGCGTGTCGTCGTCGCACCACATGCCGGCGAACGTGGAGCCGAGTGCGGTCACCACGCCGCCGGTGAGCGTCGCGATGTCGATGATCGCCTTCGGCTTCTCCTTGTCGCACGCCCAGCAGAGGCCGTCGGCGAGCACCAGCCGGCCCTCGGCATCCGTGTTGGTGACCTCGACGGTGACGCCGTTGCGGAATGTCAGGATGTCGTCCGGGCGGTAGGCCTCGTCGCTGATCGCGTTCTCCGCGGCGACGAGCAGGGCGACGACCGGGCGCTTCGGCTTGATGGTGGTGGCGATCGCCTGCATGGCGCCGATGACGGCGCACCCGCCATCCTTGTCGCGCTTCATGCCGCGCATCGACCCGCCGACCTTGAGGCTGAGCCCGCCCGAGTCGTATGTCATGGTCTTCCCGACGAGCACAAGCGGCTTGCCGCCGCGTCCGCCTGACTTCTTCTTCTTCGAGCCGCTGGAGTCGCCGCCGGGGTTGTACTCCAGCCGCACCATGCACGGCCAGTGATCGCTCGCCTTGCCGACATTGATCAGCCCGATGAGCTTCTCTCGGGCGAGGGCGTCGCCCTTGATGACGGTGCAGGTCATGCCGGTGGCGCGCGCAAGTTTCTGGCACTCCTTCGCGATGAACTCCGGCGTGGCAATGTTCGGCGGCGTCTCGCTGAGCGTGCGCGCAAGGTTGGCGCCCTCGGCCAGCCCGAGCCCGCGCTTCAGCCCCTTCGCAATTGCCTTGTCGTCGGCGTCGATGACCAGGTCGGTCCGCTTCGGCGCCTCGTTCACCTTGCCCCGGAACTGGTCGCAAGTCCACCCGACGAGGCCGATGCCCTCGCCCAGCGCGCTGCCCGCCTGGCCGAGATCGAGCCCCGCCTGGCCCAGCGGGCCGGCAAGAGCGAACTGGACGCTGGCCTCCTTCGTCGTGGCGAGGCGGCGGCCGACTGCCGCGGCGAGCGTGCGCAGGGCGCCGGGCTTGACCTTGGGCGGCTCGCCGAGGCCGCAGATGATGATGCGCTGCGGGGCGCCCTTGCCGGTGGGGAAGGCCTCGACCATCGATCCGTCGCCGGTCGCCTCGGCCCGCCTGAGCGCGGCTGCGATGAGGCCGCCGGTGTCGAGCTTCTTGGTCTGCGGGTCGAGCCCCTTGCCCTTGAAATGGCCGACGACGAGAACCTGCGGTGAACGGGTCGAGGATGCGCGCACGGACTTGAACATTGATGGCCCTCCGGAAGTTGGGCGGGAGTGTAGGGGGGGAGCGAAGCACAAAGCGAAGAGCACAAAGCACACATCAGGCAGGGGAGATGCGCGCCCGCCGGTTATTCGCTTTGCGTCGGCCTTCAGGCCAGTGAGCTTTGTGCTTTTCGCTTTGTGCTTTGCCTTCCCCCCGTCTACGAGCACCCCTCCCCGAACGCGTGCTGGAAGCAGAGGAGGTCGTAGAACGTCAGGGCGCCATCCTGCGAGCAGTCGGCGAGCGGGTCGCCGGCGCCGAACAGGCTCTGGAAGCACAGGAAGTCGAAGAGGTCGAGCGCCTCCGAGCCGTCGCAGTCGGCGTAACACAGCTCGCCGCAGGTGGGCAGCGGCGCGACGCCGGCGGGGCCGACCACGACATCGTCGATGTAGACGCCCGGCCCGGCGTCGAGCCCCGCGACGAACAGCTCGATCGCGGCCAAATCATCGATCCCCGGGCACCCGGCGCACTCGAGCCACAGCATGTCCTTCGCCCACAGGGCGCCGTCGTAGTAGAGGTCGTACTCGGCCCAGTCGAGGCGGACTTCGGCGCGCAGCTCGATCCACCGGTCGAACACAATCGGCGTGGTATCGCCGCGGGCGTGCGCTGTCAGGAGGCCGGCGGCGCCGTCGATCTCGATGCGCATCGACCAGTTCGTCCCCGGGCCGCCGCCATCGTACTCGTTCAGGGCGATGATGTGAGCGCTGAGGTCGCGCGAACTGCTCGGAATGTAGAGCATCATGCGGCAGGTGAGGCGCTGGCGGTAGTAGCCACTGAACCGGTGCACGATGTCGGAGCGCGCGCGCAACTGGAGACTGCCGGCGCCCCCGAACGCCTGCTCGCCGCTGATGACCGCGTCCGCCCCGCCCGGCCACAGCTCCCAGCCGCCGAGCGTGGAGACCGCCGCCCCGGACGGGTAGCAGTCGAAGTCCTCGTTGAGCGTCGTGGGGGTCTGGGCGCCGGCGGATACGCCCGCCGCGGCACAGATCGCGATTGGCATCGCCCGGCGCACGCAGCTCCCCCCGCTCAGCCGCAGCCGCCGGCGAACTCGTTCTGGAAACAGAGGAAATCGAAGAAGTCGAGCGCGCCGCTCCCGTCACAGTCCGCTCGGGCGGCGGCGGCGGCGAACATGTTCTGGTAGCAGAGGAAGTCGAAGAAGTCGGTGGCGCCCGACACGTCGCAGTCGGCGTAGCAGAGGCTGCCGCAGGTCGGCGGGGGTGAGAGGCCGGCCCGCGTGACGAGGACATCGTCAATGTACATGCCGGGGCCGGAGGCGAGCGCGTACATGTAGAAATCGATCGCGGCGAAGTCGTACGGCCCGTGGAACACCTGTGCTGCCCACTGCGCATCATCGGCAAGCAGGACATCGCCGTAGTAGAGGTCGAATGTCTCGACATCCAGATTCACCTCGGCGCGACACTCGACCCAGCGATCGAAGATCAACGGGGTCGCCGCCATGGGATAGCTCAACTCGACCATTGCGGCGGCCGTATTGAACTTGACATCGAGGCCCGTCGCGATCAAGAAGCCGCCGCCATCGTACCCGCTCAGGAGGATCAGGTACGCCTCGAGCCCCTGCGATGCGCTGGGCACGTAGGTCATCGCCCGGAACGTGACCTTGCCGTCCTCGAAGAAGACCTGATGCACGACATCCGCACCGGCCCGATCCAGGTGCAGGCTGTTGCCGCCGCTGAACGCCTGCTCGTCGCTGATGAAGCCCTCCAGCCCCGGCGGGCGCGCCCACAACTCCCATCCGGCCAGCGACGAGATCGGCTCGCCCGGCTGGTAGCAGTCGAAGTCGTCGTTGAGCCTCGTGGGCTGGGCGACGGCCGGTATCGCGGCGGCCGCGAGGAGCGTGATCGACAGTGCGCGTTTCATCGGAGTGCGTTTCTTTCCACTCGCTCAGCCGCAGCCGGCGCCGAACTCGTTCTGAAAGCACAGGAAATCGAAGAAGTCGAGGCCCCCGCTCCCGTCGCAGTCCGCGTGGGGGTCGCCAGCGGCGAACAGGTTCTGGTAGCAGAGGAAGTCGAAGAAGTCAGGGGCGCCCGAGGCGTCGCAGTCCGCGTAGCAGACGCCACATGTCGGCGGGGGCGGGAGGCAGTCCCGCGTGACGAGGACATCGTCAATGTACATGCCAGGGGCGGAGGCCAGGGCGTGGACGTAGAAACTGATCGCGGCGAAGTCGTCCGGCCCGTGAAAAACCTGCGCGGCCCACTGCGCATCATCGGCGAGCAGGACATCGCCGTAGTAGAGGTCAAACGTCTGGAAGTCCAGCTTCACCTCCACGCGCCACTCGATCCAGCGATCAAAGATCAACGGGGTCGCGGTCATGGGAAAGTTCAATTCGACCATCGCGGCGGTCGTATCGAACTTGACATAGAGACCCCAAGCGGTCCCGCTGCCGCCGCCGTCGTACCCGCTGAGGGCGCTCAGGTACGCTTCAAGCCCCTGCGATGCGCTGGGCACGTACGTCATCGCCCGGAACGTGACCTTGCCGTCCTCGAAGAAGACCTGATGCACGACATCCGCGCGGGCTTGATTCAGGTGCAGGCTGTTGCCGCCGCTGAACGCCTGCTCGTCGCTGATGAAGCCTTCCAGCCCGGGCGGGTCGGCCCACAACTCCCATCCGGCCAGCGACGAAATCGGGGCGCCCGGCTGGTAGCTGTCGAAGTCGTCGTGGAGCCTCGTGGGCTGGGCGACGGCCGGTATCGCGGCGGCCGCGAGGAGCGTGATCGAGAGTGCGCGTTTCATCGGAGTGCGTTTCTTTCCGCTCGCTCAGCCGCAGCCGGCGCCGAACTCGTTTTGAAAGCACAGGAAATCGAAGAAGTCGAGGCCCCCGCTCCCGTCGCATCCGCGCGGGGGTCGGCAGCGGCGAACAGATTTTGATAGCAGAGGAAGTCGAAGAAGTCGGTGGCGCCCGAGCCGTCGCAGTCGGCGTAGCACATTCCCCCGCACTCCGGCGGCAGCCTGATGGCGGACTCGACCACGACCACATCATCGACGTACATGCCCGGGCCGCCATCGAGCGCATGGATGTAGAAGCTGATGGCGTCGAAGCCGTTGCAGCCAGGTGTCCCGCACCACCATGTGACACCCGCCGCCCACAATTGGCCGTCGTAGTACAAGTCGAACCCCCCCGACTGGATCTCCGCACGCCACTCAACCCAGCGATCAAAGATCAGAGGCGTGGTGTCGCCGCGCGGCTCGGCCTCGAGCACGCCCGCCTCCGAATCGAACCTCACGTGGAGCATCCAGGTCGTACCTGCGGGGCTCCCGCTCCCGTCGTATATCTCCAGGCCGATGATGTACGCCTTCAGCCCCACGGAGGAACTCGGCACGTACGTCATGGTCCGGAACGTCACCGGCTCGCTCGTGTCGAAGTCGACGCGCCCCACGACGTCCGTGGTCAGCTGGCTCAGGTGCAGGCTGTTGGGCTCGCTGAACGAGAATTCGTCGGTGATGAAGCCCTCCCTGCCCGGAGGATTCGGCCACAATTCCCATCCCGGGAGCGTCGAGATCGGCGCGCCGGCGTCATAGCTGTCGAAGTCGTCGCAGAGCCTCGTCTGCGCCACAGCGGGGGCGCCGGCGGCGAGCAAGACGATCGAGAGAGGACGCTTCATGGGGCTCCTTCCGCGCGCGCTCAGCCGCAGCCGGCGGCAAACTCGTTCTGAAAGCACAGGAAGTCGAAGAAGCCGTGGCTTCCGTCGCCGTCGCAGTCGGCCCGGGCGTCGCCGGCGGCGAAGCGATTCTGGAAGCAGAGGAAGTCGAGGAAATCAGTGGCGCCCGAGCTATCGCAGTCGGCGTAGCAGAAGCTGCCGCAGGAGGGCGGGGGCGTCACGCCGGCCGGGGTGACGAGGACATCGTCGATGTACATGCCAGGGCCGGCGCCCGGCGTTTCCATGTACAGACTGAGCGTCTCCAGCCGCGGCACGTGGCCCGAAGGGTTGACCAGCGCCCAGGGCAACCCTACAGCCCGTTCCACGCCGTCATAGAACAGGTCGAACGCCCCTCGGCGCAGGTCGATCTC
>CAYMJK010000338.1:0-4635 GCA_964390535.1 uncultured Phycisphaeraceae bacterium
GCCCGAGTCGGCCGTCCAGCCGGTCCACCATGGCCGACGCCCCACGGACCCGCCCGCCGATCGCTCCCCGCAGCGCCCGTCCGGCGTGCTCGGCCCGCCCCGCGGCGGGCGCGATCAGCCCTCGGGCATCCCGCAGCGGGCTGCGCCGGGCGATCTCCTCCAGCCGGCGCCCGCGCTGCGCCACCTCCCGGCGCATCACCCGCCCCAGCCGCGCCCGCGCTGCCGCGAGCTGCTCCAGGATCGCCCCGGCGTCCGGCGCCACCCGCATCGCCGCCTGCGTGGGCGTTGCCGCGCGGGCATCGGCGACCAGTTCCGCCACGGTCGTGTCCGTCTCGTGCCCGATGGCAGCGCACACCGGGACCGGGCTGTCGAGCACCGCCTGCGCGACCACCCGCTCGTTGAACGCCCACAAATCCTCCGTCGAGCCCCCGCCCCGCGTCAGGATGATCGCATCCAGCCCCAGCCCCGCCCGCAGGCTGCCCGCCCAGCGCACCGCCCGGGCAATCTCCGCCGCGGCGCCCTCGCCCTGGACGCGCACATCGATCAGCGCAACCTCCACCGCGCAGCACCGCCGTCGCAGCGTGTCCAGCACATCCTGCAGCGCGGCCCCCGTGCGGCTCGTGATCACCCCCACCCGCCGCGGCATCGCCGGCAGCGGCCGCTTCCGCGACTCGTCCAGCCACCCCAGCCCGCGCAGCTCGTCGATGAGCTGCCGCAGCGCCAGATCCCGCGCGCCCGCGCCCACCGGCTCGATCCGATCGACGATCAGCGAGACCTTCCCCTGCGGTGAGTAAAACTCCACCCGCCCCGTCGCCACCACCTGCATCCCCGCCCGCAGCGCGAACCCCGCCCGCCGCGCGGCCGAGGCGAACATCACGCAGTTCACCAGCGCCGACTCATCCTTGAGCCCGAAGTACCAGTGCGTCCGGTCGTTGAACCCGCTCACCTCCCCGACCACCCGCACCGGCGACGGCAGCCCCTCTAGCGCCCGCCCGATCCGCGCCGCCAGGTCCGACACCCGCATCGGCTGGGCGCCCTGCGCAGCGACCTCCGGCCCCGCGGGCGCAGCCGCCGCCTGCCGCATCTTTTCCGGATTGAACAGTGGCCGCGTCATGACCGCCCGAACAGCCGCTCCAGATCCCGGATGCTCAGGCGCACCGAGGTCGGCCGCCCGTGCGGGCAGTTGCTCGACCGTTCCACCCGCTCGCGCAGCGCCAGCAGCGCCTCCAGGTCGTCGCCGCTGAGCCGGTCGCCCGCCTTTACCGCCGCCTTGCAGCTCATCATGTCCAGCACCTCGCGCAGCGCCTCCTCGCTGTCCGGCGCCAGCTCTTCGCGCTCCGCCTTCTCCAGCAGCTCGCGCACGAACTCCTCGGCCTCCACCCCCCGCTCGAACAGGAACGACGGAAACGCCTGCACCCCCAGCGTCCCCGGCCCCAGCGGCGCCGCCTCGATCCCGATCCGCTTCAGCAGCGGCCCCAGCCCCTCCAGCCGCTCCGCCTGCTGCGCTGTCATCGCCACCACCGCCGGAACCAGCAGCCGCTGGCTCTCCAGATCCCCGGCCTCCGCGATCCGCGCCAGCAGCAGCTCATACATCGCCCGCTCGTGCAGCGCGTGCTGATCCACGATCACCACGCCCTGCTCATCCTGCGTCACCACATAGCTGTTGTGCACCTGCAGCGATGAGGGCCGCGCCCGCGGCGGCGGCGCCTCGGCCTCCGCCTGCGCCTCGGGCGCGCGCGCAGCCACGACACCGGCGCCCTCTTCCAGCGCGCTCGCAGGGCAGGCGGCGCCACCCGCGTCCCCGGCCGGCGCCGCCTGCCGCGGAGTCAGCGCGCTCCGCAGCGTCTGGTAGTCCAGCCGCCCACCCGCATCCGCTTGCGGCCGGGCGAAGAAATCGCCGAACCCCGCCCCTTCGGGCCGCCCGCTCCCCGGCAGCACGGCGCTCGCCCCGTACGACTGCGGCCGCAGGGACGCTACCGACGGCGTCAGGTCCGCCCGCTTCAGCGCCTCGCGCAGCGCCCGCAGCGTCACGCTGTGGATCAGCCCCGAGTCCCGGAAGCGCACCTCCGCCTTCGCCGGATGCACGTTCACATCCACCGCCCGCGGATCCATCTCCAGCAGCAGCGCCACCGTCGGGTGCCGCCCAGGCTCGATCAGCCCGCGATACGCCTCCTTGATCGCGTGCTGAATCGTCCGGTCGTTCACCGGACGGCCGTTGATGAAGTCATGCTGCGCCTTCGTCGTCGCCCGCGAGATCGATGGCAGCCCCGCCAGCCCCCAAAGCGCCACGCCCCCCGGCCCGTCGAACTCATCCGCCGAGACGTCGATCAGTTCCGACTCGAGCTCCGCCCCCAGCACCGCCAGCAGCCGCTGCCGCGCGCTCTGCTCCGGCGGCAGGTCCACCAGCGTGCGCCCGTCCGCCGTCAAGGTGAACCCGATCGCCGGCCGCGCCATCGCCAGCGTCTTCACGATCTCGCAGCACCGCTGCTGCTCGGTCTGTGCCGTGCGCAGGAACTTCCGCCGCGCCGGCGTGTTGAAGAACAGGTTGCGGACCGTCACCATCGTGCCCACCGGGCCGGATGCCGGCCGCAGAGCGCCGAACACATCCCCCTCGCCGACGATCTCGGATGCCCCCGGCGCCTCCGCCGTCCGCGATCGCATCGACAGCCGCGACACGCTTGCGATCGAGGCCAGCGCCTCTCCGCGGAACCCCATCGTCGCGATCCGGTCCAGATCCTCCGGGTCGGTGATCTTGCTCGTCGCGTGCGCCGCCACCGCCAGGACCAGCTCCTCCGCCGGCGCCCCCGCCCCATCGTCGCGCACCCGGATAAGCTCGATCCCCCCGCGCTCCAGTTCGATGCCGACCCGCGTCGCCCCGGCATCCAGCGCGTTCTCGACAAGCTCCTTCACGACCGAGGCCGGCCGCTCGACCACCTCGCCCGCGGCGATCTGGCTCGCCACCAGCGGCGAGAGCGGCCGGATCGGCGCTCGCTCGCCCGCAGGCGCCCGCTCGACATCCGTGACGGTGGGGCTCATGGCCGGATTCTACGGGCGCGCGGGCCTGGCGACCTGCTCCCAGGCCCCTGTCGGAAAGCTCAAAGCGAAAAGCGCAAAGCTCAAATCGGACTGGCCTCCGGCGGACGGGGGCGCCCGGCGCCCGGATCGGCGTCCCACTTCCGGATTTGAGCTTTGAGCTTTTCGCTTTGAGCTTTGATACTGTCTCACATGACCATCTTCGATCGCATCCTCCGCGGCGAGATCCCGTGCCACAGGGTCTACGAGGATGAGCGGGTCCTCGCCTTCCTCGACATTGCCCCCCTCGCCCGCGGCCACACCCTCGTCATTCCGAAGGCGCCGGTCGCGACCCTCGACCGTCTCTCCGATGAGGATGCCGCCGCCATCGGCCGGGCCCTGCCGAGCATCTGCCGCGCCATCCTGCAGGCGACCGGCGCCGAGGCCTTCAACATCCTCCAGAACAACGGCAAGCCCGCCCATCAGGAGGTCCCGCACATCCACTTCCACATCATCCCGCGCTTCCCCGGCGACCCGCTCCCCGGCCTGAACGTCGCGTGGAAGCCCGGCAAGCTGGAGGATGGCGCCGAGCTCGCGCGCAGCATCAGCGCTGCGCTGACGCCATAGCGCTTCATAATGGGTCATATAGGTCCTATCGCATCACAGCCGCGCCGTCGTCACATCCGCCCGCAGTCGGACCACCTTCCCGTCCCGCAGCCGCAGATCCAGCAGCCCGTCCTCGCCCACACCCATCAGTTCTCCCTCGTGCCGCTCGCCGGCGCACAGCAACACCTGCCGGCTGCCCGCGTGCACGTGCCGTGCGTTCCAAGCCGCCGCAAGCTCTGCCGGCGCCATCCCCAGCGCAGCATCGAAGAGCGCGAGAAGCGCCACCGCAACATCCAGCCGGCTCGCCTGTGAGCCGAGCTGCCGCAGCGACACACACCGCTCCGCCAGGCCTCCCGGCCAGTCGCCGGCCTCCTGCAGCACGTTGATCCCGATCCCCACCAGCGCCACCCCGCCGCGCCGCTCCACCAGCGCCCCGCACACCTTGCGTGCGCCGCCCTCCCGCTCGACGACATCGTTCGGCCACTTCAACCCCACCTGGCCGGGCTCATCCAGCGACACCTCCGCTGCCCCGCACGCCGCCACCCCCGCCGCAAGCGCCAGCGCCGCGTCCGCCGCCTCGCCACCGACCACGAACGTCACCGCCAGTCCCAGGTCCGCCGTGTCCGCCCACGCCCGCCCGAACCGCCCCCGCCCCGCCGTCTGCCGCCCTGCGACGAGCACGAGCCCCGGCCGCCCCCCCGCGTGCGCCAGCGCGGCATCCTGCGTCGATCCGGTCTCGGCCACCACCCGCACCCGATCGAAATGCGCGCACTGTCCGATCACGCCCTCCAGGGCGTCCGGCCAGGCCCCGATCGGCGCATCCGGCTTCGGCGCACCGGGCTTGGGCGGATCCTGCGCCCGCGTCACTCGTCATCTCCATCGGCGTCCCCGCCGCGCCCCGGCGCGAAGTCGAGCCCGATGTCCAGCGACGCTGCCCCGTGCGTCAAGGCGCCGACCGCGATCCGTTCCACGCCGGTCTCCGCGATCGCCAGGACCGTCTCCAGCGTCACGCCGCCC
>CAYMJK010000339.1:0-2878 GCA_964390535.1 uncultured Phycisphaeraceae bacterium
CGCGACTGGCTGCGGGATGAACGCGATATCATGCTCGCCAAGCAGTGGGCCGCCACCATTGGACGCGCCCTCGACGACCTCGAGGGGCAACCGGCGGTCCTGCGCTGCCGCTACGAGGACCTGGTCGCCGACCCCCGGGCGCAGATGGCCCGCATCGTGGACTTCCTCGAGCTGCCTGTCGGTGAGATCCTCATCGAGGAGGCGGCCCGCACCGCCGACCCCGCCCGGGCTGACGCGTGGCGCGACGAACTCGACGAGGCCACGCTGGCCCGACTCCAGCCGCACATGGCCCCGACGCTCGGCCGCCTCGGCTACTCCTGGGCCGCGCCAGCGCCCGAACTGGTCCCCAGTGCCTGAGGATTCGGGACCGCTCGGGGCCAGCCGGCCCGGCCCCACTTCTTCACACATTCTTGAACAATCTTCGCGCATCGGCTTTACTAGGGGGCGTGGCGGCTTTCGACCGGCCCATCCTGGTGACCGGAACCCCGCGGGCCGGCAAGACGGTCGTCCGGGAGATCATGGGCGCGGCGGCCGAATTCGTCTGCGTCGGCGAGCCGCTCATGGTCTGGAACTGCGGGCTCGGCGCCAGGCCCCACGACCGGCGCACGGCCGAGGATGCGACGCCGGAGGTCACCCGGTGGATCCGCGAAGAGTGCGCCCGGATGCTGCGGCAGGGCGGGCGGGAGCGCTATCTCGATGATCTGTCGTACCACACGCTGCGCATCCCCTTCGTCCGGGCGGTGATGCCCGAGGCGCGGATCATCCTCGTCATCCGCAGCGCCGAGGAAGCGATCCCGGAGATGCTGTACGGGTGGACGGTCCGGGACACCGTGGGGCGGGCGGTGAAGCGGCGGTGGGCGAATCTGCGGTGGCGGGGACTGCCTCGCACGGCGATGCGGTTTGCGCGCAACTATGTCGAGACCCGGGTGCGCGGCAGACGGTCCACCTGGGGGCCGCGCCCGCCGGGGCTGGCGGAGGTGGTCCGGCGGGGGGATGTTGCGGAGGCGGCGGCGTTTCAGTGGCGGACGATGAACGAGGTCGCCCTGGCGGATCTCGGCGATCTGGCGGGGGGAGTGGGGGTCGTGGCGGGGGAGGCGGCGGCGCCGTGGCTGGAGGTGCGGCTGGATCGGCTGGTGGCCGAGCCGCGGCGGGAACTGGAGCGGCTAGTGGCGTTCTGCGAGCCGCGAGATCCGGAGGCGGTGATGGAGCACGGGATGAAACTGCTGAACGCCAATCATCATTTTGAGAAGAAGGCGCAGCCGACCGATGACCAGTGGGCAACGATCCGGGACCAGGTGGGGCCGCTCCAGCGGAGGCTGGGTTATTGGGCGGCCGATCCGGCCATCGGGCCGGGCACGACAGAGCCGGTGAGCCGCACATGACGACCGCAACACGCGACAAGGTGAGAGAGGCATACTCCGGCGACGCGGAGGGGTACGACCGCATCCGGCTCGAGGAGCCGCGCGGGCGGATGCTCAGCGAGTATGACCAGGCTCTCTTCAACGCCCTGCTGCCCGACCCGGTCGCCGGCGCGCGCACGCTGGAGGTCGGGTCCGGGACCGGGCGATTCACCGTCGAGGCGCTGGGGCGCGGGTACACGCTGACGGCGACGGATGTGAACGAGAGCATGCTGGCGCGGCTGCGCGAGCGGGTGGCGGAAGCGGGCTACGCCGACCGGTGCACGCTGGAGCCGCAGGACGCGTTCAACCTGACGTACGAGTCGGGGAGCTTTGATCTTGTGTATTCGCTGCACATGGTGCCGCGATTCATCACGGTCGAGGATCAGACCGCGGCGATCCGTTCCTTGTCGCGGGTGGTCCGGCCGGGGGGTCGGCTGCTGTTCAACTATCGCAACAGCAGGTCGCCGTACAACCTCGCCTATCGCGGCCCGGCGATCCGGCCGGGGCAGGTGCGGCGGGCGCTGGAGGAATCGAACATGCGCATCGAGATGGTGCGCGGCAAGTGGATCCTGAACAAGCGGCTGATCATGGCGCTGCCCATGCCGCTGGCCCGCGCTGCGGCGAAAGTTGACCGGGCTCTCCTGGGCTTCTGGCCGGCGGGCGCGTGGGACGTGTTCGTGGTGGCGGTCAAGCAGCAGTGAGCGGGCCGCAGTTGCCCCTGGAGGGCCTCAGGAATGGGAGGATCGCCGGCGTCGCCCATGAACGGTCGCCCGACCGGCGAGGACGGCGAGCGCAGCGATGTTCCGGTGGGGGAGCCGATGGGGGCGGCGGCCGAAACGACGAGCGAAACCGATGTGCGCCGGGTGGACGCTCCCGGCGCTGGCCTGACGCCGCGGCAGCGGGTGGCGATGGTCCTGTGGCGGGCGCTCGGGCGGCCGCTCTTCCGGCTGACGTTTCACAACTGGTACGGGATCAGGCGGGCGATGCTGCGGCTGTTCGGCGCCGACGTTCACCCGACGGTGCGCATCCGCCCGACGGCCCGGATCTCGCACCCCTGGAATCTTTCGATCGGGGCGCACACCGCCGTTGGGGATCATGCGATTCTCTTCTCGCTGGGGCGGATCCGTATCGGCCGCCGGTGCACGATCAGCCAGTATGCGCATCTGTGCGCCGGCGGACACGACTACACACGCCGCGACATGCCGCTGATCACCGATCCGATCGAGATCGGCGACGATGTGTGGGTGGCCGCGGACGTCTTCATCGGCGCCGGCGTCACCGTGGGGGAGGACACGGTGATCGGCGCCCGGTCCAGCGTGGTGCGATCCCTGCCGGCCCGCAGCGTCTGCGCTGGCGACGACGCCCGGCGGACCGGCCCGCGCATCATCCGGTATCCGCCTCCGGCGGCGGCCTCGCCCGCAGCGGGCGTGCCGGGGTCGTCGGGGGCGTCGGGGGCGTCGGGGGCGTCGTGACGAGGC
>CAYMJK010000340.1:0-6497 GCA_964390535.1 uncultured Phycisphaeraceae bacterium
CAGCACTACCACCACGTGCTGCGGCGGAAGAAGACGGTGGGGGAGTAGGGCGGGGCGCGGGGCGTGGGGCGCCACCCGACCGACTTCCGGTAGAATTGGCCCGGATTCCGCCGATGAAGCGAGCGGATTGCCGGGATGGCGCCGGCACGGAGGGCCGCGATGGATCTGATCGAATTCGCTGCCGTTGCACACGCCGCCGCGCCGGCCCCCGCCTGGACACCCGGCGACGCCGAGGCGTGGCTTCATCTGCTTGGGCGGCTTCACGTGGTTGCGGTGCACTTTCCGATCGCCCTGGTCATCGTCGGGGCGCTGATCGAGGTCTTCCGGCTGCCGCGGCGGAAGGAGGAGGCGCCGCGGAAGTGGCGGCCGAGCGGCGGGGCCCTTGCCTGCGTGGTTATCGGCGCCCTGATGGGCGGCGTCGTCGCCTGGGCCGGCTGGGTTTATGCCGCGGAGATCGGCGCCGGGAAGGAGGTCGATCTGCACCGCTGGCTCGGGATCGGCGCGGCAGGCGCGGCGGGGCTGGCGGCGGTGGTCGGGCTTGTGGCGTGGGCGGCGCCGGATCGGGCACGGCTCGCGGGGTATCGGTTCCTGGCGCTGGTTGCGGCGGTGGCTGTGGGGTTTGCCGGGCACTTCGGCGGCGGGCTGGTGCATGGTGATGGGCATCTGACCGGGCCGCTGCGGGTGGCCCTGGGGCTCGCGGCGGCGGAACCGACCACCGAGCAGGCGGCCGCGCCCGATGCGGGCGCGGCGGCGCGATCCGAGCCTCCCGTGCCGCCAACGCCTCCGCCGGCGAGCGCGCCGGCCGGCGCCCCAGTCGAAGCGGCGGCTGATCCCGCGGTCGAGGCGCCCGTCGATCCGGCGCCCGCCGTTCCCGATCCCGCTTCCGCGCCAGAGTCGATCACCTTTGCGCACGTGGCGCCGATCCTCGAGAGCGCCTGCTTCCGCTGCCATGGGCGCGAGCGGCAGCGCGGGCGCCTGCGGCTCGATACCGAGGATGGCCTCTTCTCGGTAATCGCCCGCGGTGACGCCGGCGCCAGTGAGCTACATCGGCGCATCTCGCTTCCGGCCGACGATCGCGCGCGCATGCCCAAGGGCGACGCCGATCCCCTGACGCCCGAGCAGATCGCTCTGATCGGCGCGTGGATCGAGGCGCTTCCTCCCGCCCCCGAGCCGCCGAGTTCGCCGATCGAGCCGCCCGCCCCCGATGAGACGGTTCCCGCGCAGCCCGAGCCGCCGGCGCCCATGCCGACGCTCACGGCCGACGAGCGGACAGCGCGCGATGTCGCGCTTGCAGCGCTGCGCGGTCGCGGGATGGTGGCGCAGGTCGTTGCCGAGGGTGTGGACGCCTGCGAGGTCCGCATCGTCGGCGCGGCAACCTTCGGCGACGAGGATGTCGCTCTGCTGACGCCGCTGGCGCCCTCGCTCATCTGGCTCGACCTGACCGGGTCGGACATCACCGATACCGGCGCGGCGGCCCTCGTGGAACTGAGGCGCCTGCGCCGCCTGCGGCTCGGCGAGACCACGATCACCGACGCCGCCGTCGCCGGGCTTGCGGCGCTCGACGAACTCGAGATGCTCGACCTGCACGCGACCGGGGTGACCGACGGCGCTCTCGAGGATCTCGCCGCGCTCACGCGTCTGCGCTCCCTCTATCTGTGGAAGACGCGCGTCACCCCCGCCGGCGCCGCCACCCTCACCGCCCGGTCCCCCTGGCTCGAGATCGACCTCGGAAACAACTGATGAGCCCGAGCCGCGCAATCCCGTACAATCTCACGGGGCGTCACCGCCCGGCGGGCCCATCCGACTCATCATTCATCGTTCCTCATTCATCATTCCCCCAGCGGGTGTGGCGGAACTGGCAGACGCGCGGGATTTAGGTTCCCGTGGCCGAGAGGTCGTGCAGGTTCGACTCCTGTCACCCGCATTGGAACGAGGAATGACGAGCGATGAATGATGAGTAGGATCAGGCGTGGCGACCGCATGTCGCCAAGGCAACCGCGGGCGAACCGGAGACTGGTGTGTGGCGAGAGCGGGCAATCCGGTGGCTGCGGCAGACCGCGCAGGCTGCGATCGATCGCCTGCCGGAGGATGCTGAGGTTGCACGCCGGCTCCGCCGCGCGTGGAACGACCTCCGCCGGGGGCAGACGCCGCAGCGCGTGCTGGCGCCTGTGGCCCTGAACGTCGCCGTGCACGGGGCCCTGGCGCTGCTGCTCGCGATCGCCTGGACCACCGCACGCCCGAGCGCCGACGAGCCCGCCCGCGAGTTCGTGCTCACACTGCAGGGCGCCATCTTCGAGCCGCAGGCGCCCGACCCGGTCGAGATCCCCGCTGACGACGCCCCGCGCCGGGCCCGGGAGGCCATCCAGAGCGCTGCCGCGGCGATCGCCGAGGCGCCGCGCTCCCTGCCCGAACTGACGCGCCTGGCGCCGCCGGGCGCAGCGCTGCCCTCCCTGGAGTCGCTCGGAGGCAGCGCCCGCGATCCCGCCGGTTTGCTGGGGCGCAGCGACGCGCGGGTGATCGGCAGCGCCAGCTTCGCCGGCGTCGGCGCAGAGGAGGCCGGCAGCGTCGTCTACGTCGTGGACGCCTCCGGCGCCATGATCACGAGTCTGCCGATGGTGATCGACGAGCTGCAGCGATCGATCAGCGCGCTCAAGCCGACGCAGCAGTTTCAGGTCGTCATGTTCCGCGACCGGCCCACCGGTTCGGCGATCGAGGTCTTCAACGCCGGCGGCGGCCGCCCGTCCCTGGCGCGCGCGACCGAGCGCAACAAGCGGGCTGTGTTCGAGTGGCTCCAGACCGTCCGGCCGCTCGGCTCATCCAACCCGGTGGACGGGCTCCGGCGCGGGCTCGAGTTCCGGCCCGACGCCATCTTCCTGCTCGCCCGCAGCATCGTGCGATCGGGCGAGAACGCGGCGTGGGGGCGCGGGCGCGAGGCCATCCTCGCCGAGCTCGACGGGTTGAACCCGGTCAGCGGCGCCGGGCGCCGGCGCGTGCAGATCAAGACCATCCAGTTCATCGACGAGGACCCGTCGGGCGTCATGCGGGCGATCGGCGAGGTCCACGGCGGCGGCGCCGCCGGCCACGTCCTGCTGACCCTGGACGAACTGCGCGCCCGCTGAGTGTTCAGACGCAGGGGATATCACGCAAAGCCGCCAAGGCGCAAAGCCGCAAAGAAGCGCATTCTGATCATTACGCCTCTGTGCCTGGCGTCCTTGCGTAATTCTTCTCTGCGCCTTTGCGCCTTCGCGCCTCTGCGTGAGTCCGCGTGAGTCCCCGCCTCGATCGCGCCGGCGAGCATATGATTCGTCATGCCCACCTACGTCTACGAAATCCTCGATGCAAAGGGCGAGCCCACCGGGCGCACGTTCGAGATCGTGCAGTCGATGAAGGATGACGCCCTCACCGCGGAGCCGGAGACCGGCAAGCCCTGCCGCCGCGCCATCGTCGCCCCCGCCATCGCCGGCAAGTGGTCCGACCTCGGCAAGTCGAAGATGAGCAACGAGAACCTCTCGCGCATGGGCTTCACCAAGTACGAGCGCAAGGGGTCCGGCTACTACGAGCGCACCGCTGGCGAAGGCGGGCCGCGCTCACTGAACGCTGACGATTGAGGAAGTAATCAAGAGGGAAGAGGGCGCAGAGAGGAGCCTTTGCGCCGCTGTTCATTGAGGGCCTGCGGGCGGACCGGCGCAGGTGGCCTGCGCCCGCCTCATCACACGCCACTGACGAACACAGAGAGGGGCCGCGGAGCGAAAGCTCGCTCCACGCCCCCTGTCTTCCCTCTGTGCCCTCTTCGACTCTGTGGTGATTCTTCCGGATCCAATCTGTCTCAACACCCCGACGCGAACGCGCTTTGGAAACACAGGAAATCGAAGAAGTCCAAAGCCCCGCACCCGTCGCAGTCGGCGTACGGATCGCTCGTCGCGAACGCGTTCTGGAAGCACAGGAAATCGAAGATGTCCAGATAGCCGCTCCCGTCGCAATCGGGGTAGCAGACCGGCCCGTCGCGCACGGCGACCTTGTACGACACGGCCATCGCGCCGCCCGTCCCCTCCATGGCGCTGAACAGCAGGTCCCCATGAGCCAGGTCGGCCGTCGAGATCCCCGACCACACCAGCGTCTCGTCCGCGCTCGCCGGAACCCAGAACGCGCCCGGATCCTCGAACATCGCCCCGGCGTGTGCGCCCGTTGCGGTCCCGTAGTCGATCCACGGCCCCACCGGCAGCGAGCGCATGTCGCCGGCAAAGTCCGTCAGCGGCGTGGGACACGAGGCGCAGTCGCCCCAGATCAGCCCGCGCCACCCCATTCCGGCCTCCCACCCCTCGCACGGCGTCAGCGCGAAGTCGTACATGTACAACCCGCCGCCGAGTTCCGTCACCGTGTAGTCGAGATGCAGCGATTGTGCGCTCGCCGCCGCCGGCAGCGCCATGGCAATCGCCCCGATCATGCCCATTCTGAACATCGCGTTCCTCCTTCGTGCGGCAGCCGGCGCCGACCGGGCGCCCGACCCCCTCCCCCAGAGGCGCGATCCCGCGCACATGTGCGACACGATTTTTTTCAGCCCCCCCGAGGCGCCCGTCTACACCCGATAAGCCGCGCCCACCGCCCCGCCCTCAGCGCACGCCCGGATCGCCCGCATCCGCCGATTCCTCCACCTCCATCGCCTCCTCCGGACGCATGGCCCGCTCCAGGTTCTGCGCAACCCGCAGCGTCCGCGGATCCTCCTCGCCGAAGATCCGCCGGCTCGCCGCCAGCGCCTCCCGCAGGCACGACTCCGCCTCCGGGCGCCTGTCCATCGCGTGCAGCGCGAAGCCGAGATTGTTCAGCGCTCCGATCGTCTGCGGATGATCCGCCCCCACCGTCCGGCGATACCCGGCCAGCGCCTCCCGGAAGATGGCCTCGGCCTCCTGGGCCCGCCCGGCGGCCTGCAGCAGCGCCCCCATGTTGTTCAAGGTCGCCAGCGTCGCCGGATGATCCTCCCCCAGCGCGCGCCGCCGCCCGGCAAGGGCCGCCGCGTAATGCTCCTCCGCAGCGGCCAGATTCCCCTGCGACTTCAGCAAGCCGCCGAGGTTGTTCAGCGAACTCAGCGTGTCCGGATGATCCTCCCCCAGCGCCCGGCGCCTTCCCGCCAGCGCTTCGCGCAGGTACGGCTCGGCCTCCGCCAGCTGCCCCTGCGCCTGCAGCGCCATCCCGACGTTGCTCACGGAGATCAGCGTGTCCGGATCGTCGGCGCCGAGGGCTGCCCGCCGGCCCGCCAGCGCTCTCCGATAGTGCGCCTCGGCCTCCCCCAGCCTGGCGCGAGCCTGCAGCAGCACTCCCATGTTGTTGAGCGCCGCCAGGGTCTGGGGGTGGTCATCCCCGAGCGCGCGCCGGGCGCCCTTCAGGGCCTCCACGTAGTAGGGCTCCGCCTCCGTCAGCCGCCCCTGAAGCCGCAGCAGCAGCGCCATCTCCCCTGCGCTGGCCAGCGTCTCCGGATGGCCGGCGCCCAGGATGCTCCGGCGCACCTCCAGCGCCTCCCGCTGCGGCGCCGCAGCCTGCTCCAGCAGCCCGAGATCGCGCAGCGTCGTCGCCAGCGTCTGCAGCAGCCCGGCCCGCACCGCCGGCTGCTGCGCAAACTCCCGGTCCACCGCCTCCAGGGCCCGCCCCAGCACATCGCGCTCCAGGCTCTGCAGTGCCGCGTCGGTGAAGTTCACGCCGGCCAGCAGGGCCTCCAGCGCCCCCATCCGCTCGTCCGCTTCCGTCTCGCTCAGCCCCGCGCGGCGCCATCCCTGTTCGGCCGCGCCGACGATGTGCCGACGCAACTGCGCGCCCATCTGCGACGCGTCGATGCCCGCGAGCATGGCGCTCTGAAATTCTGCCACGCGCCGGGTCTCCTCCGCCCGGCGCTCGGCCACGGCGCGCTGCTGGGCCTCGCGCAGCGCGAACGTCGTTGTCCCCGCGATCGCCACCAGCGCCGACGCCCCCACCAGCGCCCCCGTCATCACCCCGACGCGATGGCGGCGCACGAACTTCCGGGCCCGGTACGCCCGCCCCGGCGGCGCCGCCACCACCGGCTCCCCATTCAGGTGCCGGCGCACATCCGCCGCCAGCGCGCTCGCCGTCTCGTACCGGCGGGTCCGGTTCTTCTCCAGGCACTTCATCGCGATCCAGTCGAGATCCCCGCGGATCTGCTTCGGCGTCGGGGACCGGGCGCTCGGCCGCGCCGGCTCCTCCTCGCGGATGATCCGCAGCATCTCGTCCCACGGCGCCGCCCGCAGCCGCTTCGGATCCAGCGGCGCGGCCCCCGTCAGCAACTCATACAGCAGCGCCCCGAGGCTGTAGATGTCGGCCCGCGTGTCGATGTCCGCCCCGCCCCCGCCCCTGCCGGCGCAGCCGCCGCCCGCCTGCTCCGGGCTCATGTACTCCGGCGTGCCGATGAGCTGGCGCAGCTCGGTCACCAGCGTCCGCTGCGTCAGGCTCGCCCCCGTCGCCTTGGCGATCCCGAAATCGATCACCTTCAC
>CAYMJK010000341.1:0-2565 GCA_964390535.1 uncultured Phycisphaeraceae bacterium
CGAAGATGGGCGCCGAGGTCCGCATGATCGGCCTTGTCGGCGACGATGACCACGGCCGCGCCCTGCGCGACGCGCTCGGCGCGGCAGGCGTGATCACCGACGCCGTGCAGACGGTCGCCGAGGCCCCCACCGGCGTCGCCCTCATCACGGTGGACGAACGCGGCGAGAACACCATCGTCGTCGCCTCCGGCGCCAATGCCCTGCTCACGCCCGATCGCATCGACGCCGCCGCCGCGGCCATCCGGGAGGCGGACGTCCTCCTCCTGCAACTGGAGATTCCCCTGGACACCGCCGCGCGCGCTGCCGCGATCGCGCGCGAGGCGGGCGTCGCCATCATCTTGAACGCGGCACCCGCCCTCGCCCCCCACGACCCCCACGACCCCCACGCCCCCCACGAGCCGCTGCCAGACGACCTGCTCGCCGCCGTGGACATCCTCATCGTGAACGAGGGAGAGGCGAAGGCGATCGCGAGCACAACGCACGCGGTCTCCTTCGCGCCGACGCGACCGCCGGAGGATGACGAGCGCGGATCGCGGGCGCTGCACCCGTCGCTGGCGCCGCTGCTCGATCTTGGCCCCGGCGCCCTCGTGGTGACGCTCGGCGCT
Source organism: uncultured Phycisphaeraceae bacterium (assembly GCA_964390535.1). Classification (GTDB taxonomy): domain Bacteria; phylum Planctomycetota; class Phycisphaerae; order Phycisphaerales; family UBA1924; genus CAYMJK01. The sequence continues at coordinate 606 of CAYMJK010000341.1, forward strand.
GCCGGCGCGGCGTTTTCGTGGGAGCGCGATCCCGGGGAGGCGCCGGCGTTTGCCGTCGAGGCGGTGGACACGGTCGGCGCGGGCGACGCCTTCTGCGGCGCCTTCGCCTGCCGCTGGGCCGAGCTGCGCGCCAGCGGGCAGTTCCTGGACCGGATGTCGATGGTCGACGCGCTGAGCTGGGCCTGCGCCGCCGGCGCCCTGGCGACGACGAAGCCCGGCGCCATGCCGTCGCTGCCGACGCGAGCCGAAACGCTGGCTATGCTGAAATCGGTTTGAATCAAATTGAACCACAGAGGCGCAGAGGGCACAGAGAGAGGCACAGAGAGGGGAATGGTGTTATGACTGTTGGTGCTCGTCAGCAGATCTGTACGTTGAACTTCCAGCGGCGACACAAGCGGTCTGCATCGCGCGCGCGAGTCACATCTGAACCCCGCCCCGTCTCTGTGCCCTCTGTGCCTCTGTGGTAAACTTCTTCTGGTAAACCTTGGGCTTCATCGAGCACATTCCGGGGACGCAGCCGGTGGTTCTGCCGCCGCGGCATCCGCAGGCGAAGGGTGTCGGCGTGCTCGGGCTGCATGAGGGGCGGACGCTGATGATCGCGCTGGCGACGCGCTGCGCCCACGCCTTTCCCGCGGCGGGGTGCGACCTCAGCGAGGAGAAGCTCGCGGCGACGCGGGCGGAGCTGCCCGACTGCTTCTACACGACCAGCTACGAGACCATGCTTGCGCGCGCAGATGTGGACATCGTCGCGATCTACACGCCGGACGCCATGCACGCCGAGCACATCGAGCAGGCGTTCGCGGCCGGCAAGGATGTCATCTGCACCAAGCCGCTGGTCAACTCGCTGGAGGGGGCCCGGCGGGTGCTGGAGGCGGGGCGGCGCACGGGGCGGCGGCTGCTGGTCGGACAGAGCACGCGCTTCTTCGAGCCGCTGCGGCGCCAGCGGGCGGAGCTGGAAGCCGGCATGTATGGCGGGCTGCCGGGTGTCGAACTCGTCGATGCCCACTACATCCACCGGATGGACTGGTATTACCGCAAGAGCCCGTGGGCGCTGGCCGACACCGACTGGGCCTTCCTCGGCATGAGCCATCCGGTGGACCTGGTGCGCTGGTATCTCGGGCGCATCCGCGAGGTGACAGCGCACGGGCGCCGGTCGCAGATGGGCGCGCAGTTCGGGCTCACGGGCAGCGACATCTACATCGCCAGCTTCGTCGCCGAGGACGGGCGCATCGGGCGAGCGATGGGGCACTACGGGTGTCACGAGCTGCCGCGGGCGCGGAACTGCATCGAGCTGATGCTGTACGGGAGCGGGGGCACGAGTCTGGCGCAGTATCATGACATGCGGTATGCGCATACGGGGGAGGGCGCCGCTGCCGCGGCGGGGGGCGCATCGCCAGGCGCGCTCCCCGGCGCGTTCGCCCCCGGCGCGATGGCCGAAATCGTCGAGGATTACCTCTACGCCGGCCGCCACTACTACTTCGGCAGCGAGGTCCACGGCATGCACTACGGCGAGTTCGCCAACTACGCGGACTACTTCGCGCGGTCGCTGATCGAGGGCTGGGAGGCGTCGCCGGGACTGGAGGAGGGCGTGGAGACGTACTGCGTGATGGAGGCGATGAAGCGCAGTGCGGATGGGGGCGGCAGGCCTGTGGAGGTGGCGCCGTTGCTGCGGGAGGTGGGGTTCAGTTGACGGGGAACGGGGCGGCGGTCATGGGGGGCGGTCGTCGTCTTTGTCGGTGGGGCGGGCGGAGAGGGGGACGGGGCGGGGGGGGTGGTCCTGGCGCCAGGGGTCGCGGTCGCAGCCGTCAACGCAGGTGATCTGGAACCAGTCGGCGCGGCGCTTCTGGACGATCTGGAAGCGGATGCGGGCGAGGTCGGTCGTGGTGTTGGCGGAATCGGCGGCGGGATCAGCGGCGCTGTTGGCGGCGCCGTCGGCGCTGCTGCGCGGGCGGAGGGCGAG
>CAYMJK010000342.1:0-6641 GCA_964390535.1 uncultured Phycisphaeraceae bacterium
TCCGTACATTCCCGGACCACCGTGGCGCGGGAGCAGTGCGGGGTGGATGTTCACAACCCGCCCGGTGTAATCCGTCGGCGCGGTCGGAATGTTCACCCGCCGGAGATATCCGGCCAGGACGATCCAGTCCACGCGTGACTCAGCCAGGATCGCCGCCAGCCGTTCCGCCGGGATGTCTCCGCTGATGACGTCCGCCGGGATCCCGGCCTCCCGGGCGATCTCCACGCCGCGGCAGGGGCGCGAGGCGATGACGCGGACGATCCGGGCCGGCAACTCGCCCGCCTCGATCCGCCGGAGCAGGTTCGCCAGCGTCCGCCCGGCGCCGGAGAGCATCACGAGCAGGCGGGGAGGGTCGGGCGGGGTCATGGGGGATTCTTAGGTGGCATCGGGCTTCTGCCCGATGCGGCCATCGGATTGCGGCCCCGACATTGCCCCCCGACATCGGCCCGACGCATCGCCCGGAAGGGCGATGCCACGCTACCCGGTCGTCGGCGCCGAGCGGAAGGGGATCGGTTGCCCGTCCGCCCCGACCGAGACGAGCGTGATGGTCGCGCGGGTGACCGTCACGCAGTCGCCGGAGGTGTAGCGCTCCGCCTCGACCTCGATCTCGACCGTCACGCTCTTCGTGCCCAGCCGGGTGGTGCGGGCCCAGAAGTTCACGACATCGCCGAGGTGCACCGGGGCGGAGAAGTCGATCCGGTCCATCGCCGCGGTCACCCAGCGGTGGACGCCATGGCGCCGGGCCTCCACGAACCCCGCCTGGTCGATGTAGCTCAGGATCACGCCGCCGAAGATCGTGCCGTACTGGTTCGTATCGCGGGGCATGGTGACCACGCGGAGGGCGAGGCGCCGGTCGGGATCGGTTGGGGTATCGGCCATCCGGGGAGGCTAGCCGCGGCTGGGGCAGCCGGGTGTCGGCTCGTGAAAGCAGACGTACCAGCCCGGCGCGCCGATTCGTGGCTGGCGCTTGAATCCGCGTCGCGCGCCCAGTAGCTTTACCAGCAGGTTTCCAGCTCGGCCAGCGCCTGGAGGCGAGAGTTGTGGCCCTTCCGGACCCCCTGCTTCACGAGGAACGATTTCATGATGCGTATCAGTCGATTCGGCCTTTCCGCTGTCGCCTGCCTGTCCGCCGCGGCCGGCGCCGACGTCGTCACCGACTGGAACGAAGTGTGTCTGGAGACCATCCGCGCCGAGGGCGGGCCGCCCTGCCCCATCTCGCGCATGACCGCCATGGTGCACGCCGCGATGTACGATGCGGTGAACTCGGTGGACAGGACGCATCAGCCGTATCTGACGAGCGTGGAAGTTCCCTCGTCCACCTCGCGCGAGGCCGCCGCGGCGGCCGCGGCTCATCGCGTGCTGGTTCACCTGTACCCCGGCCGCAGCGCGATCTACGACGCGGCGCTTGCGGACTCGCTGCTGCCGATCCCGGACGGGGCGGACAAGACTCGCGGGATCGCGCTGGGGGTCGAGGTTGCAGATGCGCTCATCGACGCCCGGTCGGATGACGGCACCCAGATGGAGCCGCCGTACGTGTTCGGCGGAGAACCCGGCGATTACCGCCCCACATACCCCGATTTCACGGCGCCCCCGTTCAACCCCGGCTGGGGCAGCAGCGCGCCCTGGACCATGATCGACGGGCGACAGTTCCGCCCGGATGGCCCCGCCGGTTTCAGCGAGATGACTGCGCTGCTGCAGAGCGCCGAGTACGCGCAGGAGTTGAACGAGGTGAAGGAGATCGGCGCCCTCGACAGCGCCACGCGCACGCCGGAGCAGACGTTGATCGGCTTCTTCTGGGCCAACGACGTTAACGGCACGTCGAAGCCGCCCGGCCACTTGAACTCCATCACGCGAGCGGTGTCCGAAGATCTTGGCCTCTCGCTCTCGGCGAACGCCCGGCTGTTCGCCATCATCAACCTCGCGCTCGCCGACGCCGGCCTCGTCGCCTGGGACACCAAGTACAACACCGACATCGATCTCTGGCGCCCGATCACCGCCATCCGGCTGGCCGACACCGACGGCAACCCGGCAACCATCGCCGACCCCGACTGGGAGCCGCTGAACCCCTTCTCGCCGCCGTTCCCATCCTGGGTCTCGGGGCACGCGACCTTCGCGGCAGCGCACGCCGCGGCGATGGCGTACTTCTTCGGGACCGATGAAGTTTCTTTCACGGTCGCGTCGGAGGATCCGTTCTACCGGGATCTCGGCGGGGGCCCGCGGAGCTATGACCGCTTCTCCGACGCCGCAGACGAGAACGCCGAGAGCCGGCTCTACCTCGGAGTCCACTTCCGCATCGACGCCACCGCCGGCAACGAGGCGGGAACGCGCCTGGGGCGCTACGTCGCAGCCAACATGCTGCTGCCCGTCTGCCGCGCCGATTTCGACGGCAGCGGCGCCCTCGACTTCTTCGATTTCCTCGAGTTCCAGAACCGGATCGCCACGGGCGACCTGCGGACGGACCTGAACGCGGACGGGGCGATGGACCACGTGGACTTCGTCGCCTTCATGCAGGAGTTCGCTGCCGGCTGCCCGTGAGGGCCAATCACTGCGGCGACTGCAGCTCACGCGGAGGCGCGGAGGGGGTGTGAGGCGCAGCGCCATCCAGATATGCAGGGTCCGCCTCCGCGCCCCCCGCGCCCCCGCGTGAGCCACGGCGGCTGGCAGCCCTACCCTTGGTCATGGCTGATTCCGAGACTTCCTGCGGCGGCGGCTGCGCCTGCCACTCGCCCCACTCCCCCCGGGCTGAGATGCGCCTGGATGAACTGACGCTCGCCCAGGCCGAGGCCCTGCCGGCCGCGGATCTTGTCCGGCGGTTCAGCGTTGGTGTCGAGTGGCTGGATCCGCGCATCTTTCATCTGACCGACGAGCAGCTCGACCAGGCCTTCCTGCCGGACGCCGGCTGCGGCAGGTGGTCGATCCGGGCCCTGATCACGCACCTGGCGGACGCGGAGATGACCCTGCTGATGCGCATCCGCAGCGCAGTGGCGCAGGATCGCCCGCTGCTGGCGATCTTCGACGAGAACGCGTTTCTGGAGAGCGATCTCTACGGCCCCGGCGCGTGCGCCGGATCGACGATCACGGCGCCTGTTGCTGGCTCGGTGGCTCTGGTGCACACGCTGCGCCGGTGGGCGATCGACTGGCTGGCCGATCTGACCGACGCCCAGTTCGATCGCGTCGCCATGCACCCCGAGCGCGGCGAACTCACCGCCCGGGGGATCCTCGCCTACGACGTCTGGCACCTCGAGCACCACGCCGCCATCTGCAACCGCAAGATCGCGCGGATCGCCGGCCCGATGCGAGCGCCGAAGAAGGAAGAGTCCGCCGGCTGCGGCCCATCCTGCGGCTGCAAGGGCGCAGAGACCAGAGAACAGGGATCGGGGATCAACAACGAGTAGAAGCTAGCCCAAAGCTTTTCACCACAGAGGCGCAGAGGTCACAGAGTCAGCAGTTCAAGCTTCCTTTCTCGGCGCCCTCTGCGCCTCTGTGGTGAATCCGGATTTCTGGGGTAGCTCAGTTTCATCGGCTCAGTCTCATCCATGCCTTCATCTGTGCCATCTGTGGTTCAAACGCTTGAGACTGCGGGGTTTCGCCGCAGCGCCCTCTGCGTTCTCGGCGCCTCTGTGGTGATGCTCGGCTGTCAGCGGGAGATCTCCGAGCGGGCGGTCAACCCCATGTTCGGCGGCATCGATGGCGTCGAGACCCGCGTGCAGGGCAAGCCGCGCGAGAACGCGAGCATCGGCGCAGCGACCGTCACCGAGACCGTCGTCGAGCACGAGGACGGCTCGGTCACGCTCATCGCGACCCGCCCCGCCCACGTGATCGGCCACATCCGCCGCACGCTGGTGCGCGACGAGAAGGAGCTTTTCGTCGAGCAGGTGCTCAGCGAGGCGACGAAGGAAGAATACCGCGCCCGCGGCCTCGACCCCGCCGACGCCTTTGATGCGCTGAAGGAGGACCAGTCCGAGATCGCGATGCTCTTCAGCCGCATGCCCTTCGGCGAGGCCTCTCCGAGCGTCATCATGAGCAAGGTGGACGCGAAGACCATCCGTCTCAAGCTCACCGGCGCCGGCACACGCGGCCTGAAGTGGACCGTGATCGACTTCGTCTACGAGCCCGACGGCTACCGCCTCCGCTGGTTCGGCAACTGACTGCTGCTCTGAGCGGTCGGCGCGCGCCGCATCATGACCTTTCCCGAGAATCCTGAATCACCACAGAGACACAGAGGACACCGAGGAGAAGAGAGAGAGACGGTGGATTCTGCCTCCGTGATCTCGGTGTCTCTGTGGTAATCGCGGTTCTGGGATAGGTTCTATGTGCGTGCGAGCAACCGCTCGACCGCCGCGAGCACGGCCTCGTGCGGGATGCGGTCCACGCGGCAACGCTCGGGGTGATCGTTGGCGAGGTCACCCTCGGGCAGGTCGTCGTCCGCGAGCAGAAGCTCTTCGCCCGCGGGCGCGGGGATGGTCGTCCAGCGGTGATCGGTCGGGCCGAAGAGCGTGACGACCGGCACGCCGAGCGCCGCCGCGAAGTGCCGCGGCCCGGTGTCGCCGGTCACCATGAGGGCCGCGCGCGCGACGATCCCCTTGAGCGAGCCGAGCGTGCCGCCGAGGGCCGTCAGATCCACCGGCGCGCTGCGCGCTGCGCCGACGATCTCGCGGACAAGCTCCGCCTCCGCCGGAGAACCGTTGATCAGCGCGCGCAGCCCGCGCGCCCGCAGGTCGTCGGCGAGCTGCGCGAACCGCTCCGGTGGCCAGCGCTTCGCCGGGTTGTTGCCCCCGGGGTTGAGCAGCGCGAAGGGCTCGTCGCCGACCCCGGCGCGGCGCAGGATCTCGTCGGCGGCCGCCTGCTGCGCGGGCGTGGCGGCGAGTTCGAGCCGCGCCTCCGATGGCAGTGGGGGGATGATCGGCGCGCCGCGGGCGCCCAGGTCCGGCGCCGTCGGCGAGCCGTCGCGCATGGTGTCCAGCATCGCCCGGGCCGCGTGGTGGTAGTACGCCGCGGCAGGAACGGGCGCCCACTTGCCGCCCGGGCGGCCCGCCGACTCCCGCCGCGGCGCCCCGAGGCGGTGCGTCAGCAGCGATCCGCGCCCGTCCCGGTCATAGCCGACGCGCACCGGGATGCCCGCGATGCGGCAGGTCAGCGCGGTCGAGAGCGAGTTGCTCAGCAGCAGGGCCGCGCCGAACCTGCGCGCGCGCAGGGCGCCGGCCGTGCGCTTCGGCCCCATCATCCCCTCCCGCCGAAGCTCGAACTCGTCGATCAGCTCCGTCCCCGCCAGGATCTCCTCCGCCCCCGGGCGCGCCAGGGCGCCGATCAGCGCCCCCGGCAGCCCGTCGCGCAGCAGCCGCAGCGCCGGCGTCGCCATGACGACATCGCCCACCCATGAGGGCAGCACGATCAGCAGGCGGGTGGGGCTGGCTGGCACGCGGGATTGTGGGCCGGCGGGCCGCGCCGGGCTACATCACGATGTCGATGAGCCGTCCGGAGGTCAGGGGGACATCGACCCGGTAGGTCGTCTGGACCTCCAGTTCGCGGCGCAGGATCGGCGCCGGGGTGATGTCGGCGAGGCGGGGGATGTCCGGGCGGGGCGGCGGCGGGAGAGGCTCGGGCCGGCCAGGCAGATCGCCTCGGGCAGGACGGGCGGAGGCGCGGGGCGGCAGGCTGCGGAGATAGTCGGAGTAGGGCAGACGCGGGTCGTCCACCTTCCGGTCGATCGCGTTCTGGCGCTGGAGGAAGTCGGCGTAGGGGATCGGGTCGCACGGGGGCGGCCGGTACACGCATCGAGGCGCCGGGCGATCGGCGCGCGCACGAGGCCCGGACACGGGCTGGAAGCCCGTGCCACCAGGAGCCGTGCCGCTGAGCCGCAGCGGCGGCGGGGACATATCTTCGATGCGTCCGGACACGCTGTGCGTGTGCGCACGGGGCGCCACGGCGGGAGGTCCGGAAATAGCGGCCTCCGGGGCGGCGGGACGATGTCGTCTCGCTCCGGCCGGGGCGAGCGCTGCGGGCGGTCACCATTCAGCGATGAGTCGGGGCAACACGCGTGCTGAGAACCGACCTGCTCGACTACGACCTGCCGCCGGAGCTGGTGGCCACGCGCCCCGCCGACCGGCGCGACGAGTCACGGCTGATGGTGGTGTCGCGGTCGGATCCCGAGCGGATCGAGCACCGCCTGTTCGGCGAATTGCCGGAGATGCTGGCGCCGGGGGATCTGCTCGTGTTCAACACGAGCGCGGTGCTGCCGGCGCGGTTCTTCGGGTTTCGCGAGGACACCGAAGGGAAGGTCGAGGGGTTGTTTCTGAGGCTGGCGGAGGGGGCGCCGGAGATCCGGTGGCTCGCGATGATCAAGGCGCGGCGGTTCAGGCCGGGGACGGTCGTCCGGCTGCGCCGGCGCGACGACAGCGTGAGCGAGGCGAGCCTGGAACTGCTGGAGCGGGCGCCGGAGGTTCCGGGGGCGTGGCTCGTGCGGGTCGAGCCGGGGCCGGATGCGCCGGCGGGGAGCGCTGCGGAGCGATCGGAGTGGCTGCTGGCGCAGATCGGTCGGCCGCCGCTGCCGCCATACATCCGGGCGGCCCGCCGGGCGGCAGGGATAGCCGACGAGACGCCGGAGGATGTCGAACGGTACCAGACCGTCTATGCGCGCGCAG
>CAYMJK010000343.1:0-2821 GCA_964390535.1 uncultured Phycisphaeraceae bacterium
AGAATCAAGATCGCCCAATGAAAAACGCCGGCCGCGAGCGGCCGGCGTTGTGGATGGTCTGGAGAACGCCCGGTCAGGTGGCCCGGCTGAGCGGCCCCTGCGGCGTCACGTCGATGATCTCGGGCCCCTCGAACTCCCCGAAGGGCGCCCCGGCGTCGCCGGAGCGCTGCTCGTGGTCAAGCTCCCACTTGGCCCGCTCCTCGTAGCTCACGGCGTCCTCGCGCCCGGCGAGGGCCTCCAGCCGCTGCTCCTGCTGGCTGAGCACGCTGGCGATCCGGCTCTCGACCTGCTTGACGGTGTCGGCCGAATACGGGCTCAGCTCGTCGATCGTCTGCTGGCGCCGCTCCATCATCTCGATCAGCCGCTCGTTGCGGGCGATCGAGTCGATCTCGCGGTTGAGCTGCCAGAGCTGGCTCTGGAACTCGGAGCGCTCCGTCTCCAGCTTGGTGAGCAGCCCCGCCAGCCGGTCCTCCTGCTGATGCAGGTAGCCGAGCTGGACCTCCAGGTCGGCAGCGCGTGCCGCGTAGGCGCTGCGCGTCTCGCGCAGCTCGTTGCCCTTGGTCATCGCCTCGTCGGAGCTCATCGGGCGGCCCTCGTGCACCACGCGGATGATCGTGTACGCGCCGGCGTCTGCTCGGACATCCTGCGCATTGGCGAGGGCATCCTGCAACTGCGTCAGATCCTCGTCCGCATAGGACACGACGCGGAGATTGATCTTGTACTCACGCTCCACTTCGGCGATCTGCGCGTGCAGCTCGCCCAGGTCGGCGCGGACCTGCCCGATCTTCTTCGGGTACTTCGACTCCAGCTCGCGCAGTTGCTGGCGCAGCCGGATGGGGTCGTCGATGTTGCGGTCGATGACGCCCTCGATGTTGCTCTTCGCCTGCGATGCGATGGCGCCGGCGCGGTCCGGAAACGCGATGACCGCTGCGCCGCCGACGATCGTGCCGATCACGCCGAGGCGAACTGCGTTCTTGACGATACCTGCCATGGGTCGAACCCTCCTGACTTTGGCGCCCACCGGGCGCCGGATGCTTTCCCGGACTGTCTTTCGAGCCGCTGCCGGGCTCCAGGAAGGTGTTGGGAAGCCGCCCGCGCGACTTTCACCCCTTTGCGAGCGGGATTTCGGGGCCGCCGGGCCCCGGTTGTGATACGCTCTGGGGGGCGAAGCCAATACCCCTCCGGGGAACCCCGCAATGCCGCCGGGGATCCTCCGGGAGGCCACCGCCCGCCCGAGCCCGCGTCCGGGCGCTCGGGGTGGGGTGTGGGGATGGCCGCAGAGAAAGGGGCCGCTTGGTGCTCAATTCCGTGACCACTACCTTCATCGCCCGCCTGCGGGCCAACGACGAAGCCGCGTGGTTCGAGCTGTGGGAAAACTTCGGCCCCGTCATCCGAGCCCAGCTCACCAAGTGGGGCCGCGGGCGCATCGGCGTCGAGACCGTCCGCGACCTCTCGCAGGAGACGCTGGCGGCTCTGAGCGACTCCATCGACCGCTACGACCCCGCCCGCGGCGCCCGCTTCAGCACCTGGCTGCTGGCGATCGCCAAGCACGTTCTCGGCGATGAAATCGACCGGCGCATGGCCCAGAAGCGCGGCGGCGGGCGCAAGGCCGCCGAGTTCGACGAGCAGTGGATGAAGGCCTCCGCCGCTATGGGCGTGGACGAGGCCTACGAGGCCTCCGTCTTCCGGGCCAAGGTCGAGGCCGCCATGCGGCTGGTCGAGAAGGAGTCCGATTTCACGGACTTCTCCATTTACCGGATGCGGGTTCTGGACCAGATGAGCGGCAAGGAGGTTGCCGCCTCCCTCGGCGTCAGTGAGCCCACCGTCAGCCGCCGGCTGGCCCGGGTCCGCGACGCCCTCCGGCGTCGGCTCAGCGAGGTGATCGAAAAATACAGCTTCACGGAAGCCGAACGGGCCGAGCCGGCGCGAAACGGCCTGGAGGTCAATCCCAGCAAGCAGGACGACGCCCTGTTCGACGAGGCCGTCGCAGAGATCTATCACCAGCAGATGGAGCTGCGCCGGAGCGACGAGGCGGCCCTGAGAGACTGAGGAGAGCTGTGTCCGGGCCGGGGGCCCGGCGCCTCCCTCGGCGGAGCGACGCATGCAGGCAGTTCTTGTGATCCTCCTGTTGATCGGCGCGGCGATCGTCGCCGCGTTCGCGGCGATCTTCGTCCTCGTCCCCCTGTTCAAGGGGATCGCCTGGCTCATCCGCCACATCTTCCGCTTCGTCGCCGGGGAGATCTCCGATGTCCTGCGCCTCATCGGCGCGATCATCACCGTCCCGTTCCTCAGCCTGTTCACCGTCGGCAGCGTCGTCTTCGGCCGCTGGAGCGCCGCCAGCCACTTCGGCCGGTCGATCAAGGATGAATTGGTCACGATGGCCGCCGCGACCTACCGCGTGGTCCTGGGCCACCCGGCGCGATTCCTCTGCCTGACGGCCCTGACCGATGGCGTCGAGCGCCGCCTGCCCAACGCCATCGCCGAGGCGCCCGGGCGCGACACCCCGCGCGGCCGCGCCGGCCAGTTCGACGGCTACGCCATCGTCGGCTCCCTCCCGGGCGGCGGCTCGGGCAGCAAGCTCTACGTCGCCGAGCCCGATGACATGAAGCAGGCGATCTTCGCCCGCCGCGGCCGCGGCCACATCCAGCAGGTCGTGATCAAGAGCTTCAGCCTCGCCGATGGCTCCAGCCTGCCGCAGATCGTGCGCGAGAGCCGCTCGCTGGATGCCGCCAAGGACCTCGGCCTGGTGCTGGAGCACGACCTCAGCCCCGACCGCTTCTACTACGTCATGGAGTACGTGCCGGGCGAGTCGCTCACGCGC
>CAYMJK010000344.1:0-2563 GCA_964390535.1 uncultured Phycisphaeraceae bacterium
GATGCGGTCTTCGGTGAGGGCGAGTTCGGTCTGGAGAGCGAGGAAGTTCTCGTTGGCCTTGAGGGCGGGGTAATCCTCGGCGAGGGCGAAGAGCTTTGCGAGGCCGAGCATCATGGCGCTTTCGTCGACCGCCAGGGCGGCGGCCGATTCGTGGGCGGCGGCGGCCTTGTTGCGCAGGGCGATGACGCTCTCGAGCACTTCGCGCTCGTGGCGGGCGTAGCCCTTCACGGTTTCGACGAGGTTGGGGATCAGCTCGTGGCGGCGTTTGAGCTCGACATCGATGTCGGCCCAGCTCTCGCGGATATGCTGGCGGAGGCGGATGAAGCGGTTGTAGGTCGCGATGAGCCAGATGAGCGCGAGCAGCACGACACCGCCGGCGATCGCGAGGGCAATCTGCCATTCGGTCATGCCCGGGCCTCCAGGCTTGCGGTGAGGTGGTCGGGCCAGAGATCGACGAAGCTGCGCAGCCAGCCGAGCCGGCCGCGGAACTCGACGGGCTTCCAGCGGCGGGTTCCATCGACGATGCAGATGCGGCCGCGCTCCATGTCGATGGTGGGGGGGTTGCTGGCGAGGAGGAACTCCATCATCTGCGCGGTGATGAGGTCGTAGGCGAAGCGCTTGTCGCTGCTCTTGACGCAGAAGCGTTTGCTGAACTCGGAGGACTCGAAGTCGATGTCGTCGAAGCCGAAGGCGCCGGCGAGCTTGTCGAGCATGTTCTCGCGGCGGATGAGGACATCCGGTACCGGGAGAGCCGTGTGCCAGATGATGTAGCTGAAGCGGTAGGTGACGGTGCGGGTGCTCTTGCCGCTGCTCTCGGTCTTGCGATAGCGGAAGTCGCCCATCTTGACGGGGAAGGAGCGGCCGTCGACGTCGATGGCGCCGCGCATGGTGTTCATGGCGACGCGGCTGTGGCCGCTGCGGAAGACCTCGAAGTGGGCGTATTCGTCATCGTGGCTGGAATCGTGCGAGGCGTCGAAGCTGAAGCCGAGTTGGGCGGCCATGGCCGCGAGTTCCTCGCGGCGTTTGCGCTCCATGCGGGCGCCGATCACCGCCACCCCGATGATGACGGCGATCACGGCGATCATGATCAACACTGTGAACGCGGCTTCCATGCTCCACAGGGTATCGGCGGTTCGGGCGGGGCGGCTCAATCTCCGGCGGGGAGGGAATGCAGGAACCACAGATGGCACAGATGGGGCACAGATTGTGGAGGAGCGTGTCTTCGACGGGGCTGCGGGGCGGGCAGCGAACCCGGGCCGGCCGCCGGCTCGCGTCTGCTTCCGGATTTGAGCTTTGAGCTTTGTGCTTTGAGCTTTGCGCAGACGCCCGCGTACGCTTCGGGCCATGGCGCGGAAGCGGAAGAAAGCTCAGGGGCCGAAGCGGATCGAGAACCGCCGGGCCCGCTTCGACTACCAGATCCTCGAGACGCTGGAGGTCGGTATCGCGCTGGTGGGGACAGAGGTCAAGAGCGTGCGCGACGGGCGGGTAAGCCTCGCCGAGGGGTATGTCACCGCGAGCGAGTCGCCGATCTCGCTGGAGCTGCACGGGGTGAACATCGCCGAGTATCCGCCGGCGGGCGCCAACCAGCACAGCCCGACACGGCTGCGCCGGCTGCTGGCGCACAAGCGCGAGATCGTGCGGCTGGCGCGGGACAGCCAGGAGAAGGGCGTGACGATCGTCCCGCTGGCCATGTACTTCCACAACGGCGTCGCCAAGCTGCAGATCGGGCTGGGCAAGGGTCGCGGCAAGACGGACAAGCGTCAGGCGATCGCCGAGCGCGAGCACCGGCGCGACATCGACCGTGCGATGAGCAGGAAGATGTAGGGGACAAAGCGAAAGCGAAAAGCGAACATAGACGCCGCGGCGTCGCTCCAGCGATCCTCCGGCTTTTCGCTCTTCGCTTTTCGTTTTTCGCTTTGTCTACGCCGGCCGACCCGGCAGCACCGGCGCCGCACGCTCGGCCCGCCGCTGGATCATGCGGAGGGCAAGGCGGGCCCGCTGGCGCTGATGGGCGATGCGCTCCATCTCGCCGGCGGGGTCGGGGTGATCGGCGGGGACGGTGCGGGCCTCGGCCTCGGCGAGTTCGGCCCTGGCATCCGCCTCATCGAGTTCGGTGTCCTCGACGGCAGCGCTCGCCAGCACCCGGACGCCCGAGGGGCTCACCTGGGCAAAGCCGTCGTCCACCAGGAAGAGCCGGCTGCCGCGGCCGGGGAGGTCCACCCGCAACTGGCCGAGGCCGAGGCGGGCGACGATGGGGGCCCGGCCGGGGAGGACGCCGAAGAGCCCGTCGTGGGCGGGGATCTGGGCGTGCAGGGCGGGCTCGTCGACCATGACGCCATCGGGCGTGATCACCTTGCACGGGATCGTCTTTGCATCGCTCACGGGGGGCTCCGAGGGGCCTGAGGCGGGTGAAAATCAGGGCCCGGATGGTAGCGCGGGAGGTGGGGCGGGTCATGCGGCGGGGGATGAGCGGGGTCGGCCCGTTGGCAAAGCGGGCCGGTCGGGTGGATGGGGAGTTGCGAATTGCGGGGAGCGCGCTACACTCCTCGCCCGGCGCAGCCTG
>CAYMJK010000345.1:0-3978 GCA_964390535.1 uncultured Phycisphaeraceae bacterium
TCTTGCCGAAGGTGGTCTTCTGGCCGGTGACATGGCCCGGGGCAGGCATGGCGGGGCTCCGACTCAGGGGGTTGGGCGGGATGGTAGGCGAGGAATCTGAAGACGCAAGGCGTGGCATGGGCTTCCAGCCCATGCGGCGGCCGGACAAGCCACACGACCAACCTGACGATTCCGACCGCGCCCCCCTCGAACAAGCCGCCGCGAAGGCAGGTGTTGCAGCCATGACATGGGCTGGAAGCCCATGCCACTCGCCGCGCCGGATTTCGGGTACGCTGCCCGAATCCCGCCCCGGAAAGGCCCTCGTGATGAGCACGTCCAGAACCTGCCGCGCCAGCCGCCCCCTGCTCGCCACGGTCGCATCCATCGCCGCCGCGGCAGCGTCCGGCTGCTGCTGTTTCGACCTCGATTTCCTCGGCCCCGACGTCGCCCCTCTTCTCCTCGGCGGAGAGCAGGTGATCGAGTCCCCCAACACGGCCGGGCTCGAGCCCGCCGCCCGCGCCGTGCGCGAGCACATCCGCGGAGCCGGCGTCGCCGAGCCCTGGCCGATGCTCGCCACCGATGCCCGCGGCCTGCTGGTCGAAGATCGCAGCGATGATCCGGCGCCCCTGCTCATCTGGTCCGACTGGACCGACAGCGCTGCGCCCCACCAGCTCCCCGGCGCCCTCAACCCGCAACTCGTCTCCCGGCGCCACTTCATCTACCAGATCGGCGACGAGCGGCGGCTGGCTTCCCTGACGGCGCCCGACCAATCGATGCCGGTCGGCGCCGAGTTCGACCCGCTGCATGTGCGCACGATGCCGACCCTTGGCCTCTGGGCGGCGATCATCGAGGACCGCCTCTACACCGGCACGCTCCACCACGGAATCTCCACGAGCGCCGCCACCACCATCACCCTCGATGCCCCGGCTCGTTACATTGCGGTGTTCGAGACCGGCGTGGCCCTCGTCGAGACGGCTGATGGCATGGTCACCGCATGGGATCTGCTGTCGCGGGTCCCAATGGCGCCCCCGATCGAGGGCGTGATCGACTGGCCATACATGCTCGCCGTGGATGCCAACTGGGCCTCCCAGCCGATCGGCTGGCCGCTGCTGCCGGTGGGCGCCGAGGTGATCGGCCCGGACGCTACGTGGTCGGTCTGGCTCGGCGCTGATCGCGAGCTTCACATCGAGGAAGTCCCGATGCATGACATCGCCGTCGGACCCGACGGGGAGGTGACGATCTGGAGTGGCGGGGAGATAGCGCTGCGATACACGCGGGGCGGAGCGCTTGGCGACGCTCCTGACGCCGATCAGCCCCCCGAAGCGCCCCGGATCCCCCGAACCGCCGTCCTCTCGACCACCGACTACCGCGGCATCGTCTGGCCCCCGTACATTTTTCTTCCGGAGTACCACCCCCAGGCGGCACACGCAATGGGCGCCACCCTCATCCCCTACGCCGCCGCCACACCATGGCGAGGCGAGTAACACAGGCGAGTAACGCACGAGGTTGTGCTCTCGCCTCTCCCTTCTTCCGGATTGAGCTTTGGCTTGAGATTTGCGCTTTGTGCTTTTAAGCTTCGTGCTCTTCCCTTCCCCCGCCCGCTCCCCCTCCGCGAACTCTGCGCTCCCTCCGCGATCTCTGCGTTCATGCCTTCATCGCGTACACCGAAATCTGATTCGCGCTCTCGGCCGTGACCGGCGCCCCGTCCCAGTCGGCCCATCGCGACCGGAGTCGAAGGCCCGCGAGCTGCGCCATCAGGTCGAGTTCGGATGGCCAGGCGTACCGCAGCTTGAGCGGGTACGCCGATGTCCGGCCATCGTGCACGTGCAGCTTCTGTGAGATGACCATCTGCTGCACCGGATCGTGGCGCGTCAGATCGATCGTGACGACATCCCCCTCGATGTTCCCGACGTTGACGCGCTGGCCGTTTGTAAAGCGGCACGGATCGGGAACGAACGCCTCGACCACGAAGACGCCCTCCGGCGTCAGGCGCCGGGCCACGTTGCGGAAGCACCGAATCTGATCCTCCTGCGTGAGCAGCGAGAAAAAGGTGTTGAACACCACATAGATCAGCGAGAACCGGCTCTCGACATCAACATCTGCAAAGTCGCCGATCTGGACCGGGATGTCCGCGCCGCCGGGCTTGCCGCGCAGCTTCGCAACCATCGCTTCCGACGCGTCCACTCCATGCACCTCGACGCCCGCCCGCGCCAGCGGCAGCGCAATGCGCCCGGTCCCGATGCCAAGTTCCAGCGCAGGCCCGCCGCACGCCAGCCGCGCCAGCGCCTGCGCCGCCGCATCCACCCCCGCCCGCTGCGGGTGCAACGCGTCATACACATCCGCGATGGCGTCTCCATACGCCGCTGCCTCCAAGTCGCCCATCCTCACTCTCCGCGCTCTGAATCTCAACTTTGAACTTGAACTTAGAGCTTTCTCCGTGCCTTTGCCTCCCCCATCCCTGTGGCCATCTGTGGATCAAAACATCTGTCGGTCAACTCCTGATCCGCCCCACCTGCTCCAGCAACTCCAGCGCCGCCGGAATCCGCATCTGCGTCGCGCCGTCGCTGATCGCGTGCGCCGGATCCGGGTGAACCTCCAGGAACAGCGCGTGCACCCCCGCCGCCGCCGCCGCACGCGCCAGCAGGGGCGCCCGCTCCGGCCGCCCCCCGCTCTGCACGCTCGCCCCGGGCAACTGCGTCGAGTGCGTGACATCGAAGCAGACCGGCGGCGACCCGCCGCGCACCTCCAACTCCATCAGGTCCCCCAGGCCGATGAAGTCGTTCACCAGCCGGTGATACCCGAAGAACGTCCCGCGCTCCGTGAGCAGGAGATTCTCGCACCCCGCGTCGGCGCACTTGCGCACCGGTCCCGCCATCTCCTCGGGCGAGAGGAACTGCCCCTTCTTGATGTTCACCGCGCCCGAATGCGCCCGCGCAGCCTCCGACGCGGCGCTCAGCAGATCGCTCTGGCGGCAGAGAAACGCCGGAATCTGCAGCATGCCCGCAACCTGCGCCACCACCGACGCCTGCTCCGGCGCGTGAATGTCCGTCGTCACCGCGACGCCGAGCGTGTCGCGGATCTCCCCCAGCCACGCCAGCCCCTGCTCGATCCCCGGCCCTCGCCCGGAGCTGGCGCTGGTTCGGTTGGCCTTGTCGAACGAGGCCTTGAAGATGTACCCGAGTCCGAGATTCCCGCACCGATCCCGCAGCGCCTCTCCCACCCGCAGCCCGAGCTCCAGCGATTCCAGCGTGCACGGCCCGCCGATGATCGCCAGCGGCCGCTCCGCCCCGATCTCGACCACGCCCGAAGGCCCCGGAACCGTGCACGTGCGCGCCATGGGCAAAGCGTAGGTCTCGCACGGAAGAGGGAACCACAGATGGCACAGATGGGGGCAGGATGGCAGACATCATCCTGCACTCATCCGTGTCATCTGTGGTTTAAAACTCCGAAGGTCCGCCGCGCCCGCGCCTTCACCGGCGCCCGCCATCCCCGCGCGCGCGCAGCCCGCACCAGCAGCGCCCAGTGCCCCGCGTCGATCCGCGCCTTCGCCGCGGCATTGATCAACCACATCGTCTGCGCGCGCATCCACGGCCGGGCCCCATCATCGCGCCCGCCCCCGCGGCCATCGAGATGCCGGCGCAGCAGCAGCGCATGCCCCCGGATCCGCCGCCGCAGGTGTCCCGCCCCCGTCAGGTTCGAGCCGTCATCGCGCTGCCGCGCGATCACCAGCGGCGCCCCGCTCACCGCGATCGGCCCCAGATCCGCCAGCCGGCGCAGGAAATCCCGGTCCTCCACCACGAACAGCCCCTCGTCGAATCGCAGCCCGCGCGCCGGCCCATCCCGGCGGATCAGGATCCCCGACCCGTTGAACAGCACCGTCGGCCGGAACACATCCCCCCGCCGCGGCAGCGCCCGCCCCGCCCACACCCCTGGCGCCCGCGTCGGCCCGGGCCCCCCCCCCCCAAGCGCCAAGCGGGGCCCCCCCCCCCCCCCCCCCCC
>CAYMJK010000346.1:0-6002 GCA_964390535.1 uncultured Phycisphaeraceae bacterium
CAAGGCCGTTCTAGAGCGAATGTCGTATCTATCTAGGAGGGTCTAAATCAGCGCCCTAATTGACATTTCGGAAAGATTCTGGTAGGTTGAGGCCATGAAGATCTCAAAGTGGCAAGCCCGGATGGGCAACTGGAAGAAGAAGGGCAACTCGCAGAAGTCTCTTGAATGGCATCTGAACCACCACTAACCTCTGGGTTGGGCGAGCACTCGCCGCACTGATGGACGATCCTGGTTCAATCGAGCTCGCGGTGGGGGTCGCGGGCGCCGCTGATCGAGTTGCAGCGGTGGCAGGGCCTGTCCGGGTTGTCCGCTTTGGGGGGGTTGAGGGGGCGGGCGGCATCTCTGGCTCCGGCGTGCGTCAATATATCGTCGGATGGACGCCGTGTCATCGGCCGGACCCGCGCCCGCGCCATCCTCTTTATACGAACTTCAGCGCGTCGCGCACCATCATCCGGGCGGCCCCGTCCTCCGCGGCGACATCCACCTCGGTCCCCGGCGCGAGGGCGCTGGCGCGGAGCATGGCGAAGCAGACGGGCGCGCTGCCGAGGGCGGGGCTGATGGTCGAGCTGGTCACCATGCCGACGACATCGCCCCCGGCGTCGCCGGCCGCGAAGACCTGGGCGCCGGTTATCGGCTGGGGGATGGAGAGCCGGTCGACGCCCTCGATCCGCGCCGGCGCCAGCGCTGCCAGCCGCTGCTTCGACTTGCCGCGGCTGTGCATCCGCGCCACAACCTCCTGGCCCAGATAACACCCCTTGGTGAAGCTGACGCGCTGCTCCAGGATGCCAGTCTCGGCGGGCAGGTTCTTCGGACCGAAGTCGATATTGAAGACCGGCCATCCCGCCTCGATGCGCGCGATGTTCCAGGCGTGCCACCCGATCGGCAGGGCGCCGGCCTCGACAAGCTGCGCGTAGATGTCCGGGGCGTCGCCCGCTCCCATAAGCAGCGCGAAGCCCGGAACCCCGGCCGAATCCTCGCGCTCGATGCGGATGCGCCACTGACCCGCTGCGAGGTCAGTGGCCTGGCCAGGTCCGACTTTCGCCGCCTCCGGACCGAGCGCGCGCCCGAGCAATTCGGACGCTGCGGGCCCGAGCAGCGCCAGCCGGTGACTCTGCTCGCTGACATCCTCGATCCGGACATCTTCCGAGAACAGGTACTCGCCGAGGCTCGCGACGGCGCCCGGCGCGGCGTGGACATCGAGGTCGAAGAGCGTCTGGTCCTCGTAGTGCCCAAGCCGAAGGTCCGCTTCGATGCGCCCCTGCCGGTTGAGCCAGAAGGAAAAGCGGACCTGCCCGGGCTTCACGTCCGCAAGTTCCTGGGTGAGCATCCGGTTGAGGAACTCGATCCGGTCGGTCCCGGTCACGCGGATGGCGCCGCGGTGGGGGAGGTCGAGCAGCGCGCAGCCCGCGCGCAGCGCCCCGTATTCGGACTCGATCGCCCCGAACGCCTCGATCACCTGAACGTCGGCCTCGGGCGGCCCCCAGCAGACACCGAGGGCGCCGGCGGCATCGTGCTGGGATCGCATCGGACTTATCCGGGCCATGCGCGATGGTAGCGGCGCCTCGTGCCACCGATGTCGGCTTTGCGACATGCTGCTTCCGGGACGGGGGCGCCGAATGCGGGAACACCGAGGTCGCAAGGGCGACATCGGTGGCACGGGTGGCACGTGGCGCGCGAGGTCGCGATAATGCCCCTCCGCCGGCGCCTTCGCCCGGCGCCAACCCGGAGAACCAGATGCCCGCCGACCTGAACATCGACCTGCTCAAGCGCCTCTGCGAGACCCCCGGCGTTCCCGGACGCGAGGAGCGCGTCCGCGCCCTCATCGAGAAGGAGATCGACGGTCTCTTCGATGAGGTGACCACCGACGCCATGGGCTCGCTGCTCTGCCGGCGATCGCCGCGAGGTCAGAAGCCATCGTCCGATACGCCGAGGAAGGCGATGCTCCTCTCGCACATGGACGAGATAGGGTTCTATGTCTCGAGCATCGACAAGAACGGCTTCCTCTATCTGAACCCCGCCGGTGGCTTCGACCCGCGCAACCTCTTCTCGCGCCGCATCCTGGTCTGCTCCGATTCCGGCGACCACCGGGGCGTGATGAACCCGGGCGGACGGCCGATCCACATCTCCAGCGAGGAGGAGCGTCGGAAGGTCCCGGAAGTGAAGGAGTTCTTCGTCGACCTCGGCCTGGATGCCGAGGAAGTGTCCGAGAAGGTGCGCATCGGCGACTTCGTCGTCATGGACGAGCCGTTCATGCAGATCGGGCACAAGGTCGTCAGCAAGGCGCTGGACAACCGCTTCGCCTGCTGGCTGGCGATCGAGGCGGTCCGGTCGATCGACAAGTCCGGAAAGGGGCACGCCTGCGAACTGCACGTCGCCTTCACGACGCAGGAGGAGGTCGGTTTGCGCGGGGCGAAGACGGCGGCCTACGCGGTGCGTCCGGATATCGGCATCGGGCTGGATGTGTCTCTCGCCTGCGACACCCCCGGCGTGCCCGAGCACGAGCGGGTGAACAAGCACGGCGACGGCTTCGGGCTGCACCTGGCCGACAGCTCGTTCATCTCGAACCACGATGTGGTCCGGGAAGTCGAGGCGGTGGCGAAGGACCACGGCATCAAGTATCAGCGGACAATTCTGGCCAAGGGTGGCCAGGATGGCGCCGCAGCGCAACAGGCTGCCGCGGGGGCGAAGGCCATCGGCATCGTCTGCGGCACGCGCTACATCCACACGGTGACGGAGATGATCGACACGCGCGACCTGACCGCCGCGCGCGATGTCGTGGCCCGCTACCTCGAGTCGATCGTGTAGGGCTCCCTGATCTCTAGTCACTCATCTCTGATCTCTGATCTCTGATCTCTCTCCCCGCGCACAGGCGCCGCCCGGCGGACGCAAACGCAGCCCGCCGGACGGCTCGCCCCCACTGACTTTCATTGCGCCCGCGGCCGCGCGGCGCTCTGCTGCTGAATCAATGCACGACGCTGGTGGCGCGCTCGATCGCCTCGACCACCTGCCGCACCTGGAAAGGCTTCTTCAGGAATCCATCGAACCCGGCGGCGGCGAGGCCCTGGGCCTGGCCGTCGGTGAGCTTGCCGCTCATGGCGATGATCCTGGTCATCTGCATCGAGTCGCTGGACTGGATGGCGCGCGCGATGTAGCGGGCGTCGCTGTCTCCAAGATGAATGTCCAGCAGCACCACGTTCGGGCGGAGCTGCTCGCACAGCAGACCGGCCCGGAAGGGGGAATCGGCGGTGTGGGTTTCGTACCCGGCCTGCTCGGCCAGGACGCGCTGCAGCGTCTGGGCGATCTCCGGCTCGTCATCGACGATGAGGATCTTCGCCCGCCCGTCGCGCAGAGCGTCCAGCGGGATGCCGTGGGCCTTCATGAACTTCATGAGTTCGCCCATCGGGATCCGCCGGTCCTTGGAGCCGGGGATCCGGTAGCCGCCGAGGGCGCCCGAATCGAACCACTTGGAGACCGTACGCGGCGCCACGTTGCAGAGTCTGGCCACCTCTCCGGTCGTCAGCACTTCCTTGTCCAGTGGCATCGCTACTCCCTGGCCCGGGGCCCCTCCAGCGGGGCGACCACACACCCGCGCTCGATGCAAGCAAGATCGACGCGCGGCAGGCGGGCCTTCACGGTCTGGGCGGCTCAGGAGCGCAAGTTTCCGTTCTGGGACGGGATTCTGCGTCCGAGAGGCGAAGCGCCACCCTCCGTTGGTGCCCCGGCCAGCCCCCGGCGGGGGGATCTGCCGACGCCGTCCGGGGCGCCCTCGACGCAAAATCGGCCTAGGATCGCCCTCCGGCTTGACAGCACGCCGGGGCCGCAAGTACATTGCGGCCTGTAACCGACGCATCCGCGCGCGCAGAGAGGCGTATTGTCCCTCCGGCGAGCGGTGGCCCCCGCGGGGTGGGCTGTCCTGCCGGGTTCCTCCGGCTCAATACCCTCTGTCAGGAGTCGATCGTGACGAATCGCAGGACCTTCCCCTGGATCGCCGCTCTGGTATGTCTGCTGGTCGGCGCCGTCGCCCCCGCTCAGGACCAGCCTGAGCAGTTGAGCGACGAGCAGCTCATCGCGGACATCATCCATTACAACCTGATCGAGCTGCCGGACATGGCGGCCGCCGCGGGTCAGGAGCTCATGAACCGGGCCTACACGCCCCGCGAGTTCATCGAGATCGTGAGTGAAACCAACCAGGAGGACCGGTTCCTCGACGCCCTCCGCGGCCTGCTGCGGGAGCCCCGGTCCGAGCCGACCGCCGCCAGCCTGCTGCGTCTGCACGAGCAAGGCCGGCTGGACAAGGCGCGGGATCCGGCCGAGATCGCCCGCAACATCCAGCTTCTCACCGGCAACATGCGGAACCGGGCCTTCGGGCGCGAGCGTCTGCTGGAGGCGAAGGAATACGCCGTGCCGCAGCTCCTGGAGCAGTTCCTCGCTGGGCGCGACCCCGGCCTGCGGACGCAGATCCAGGGCCTGCTGATCGACATGGGCGACCAGGCCGTCATCCCGCTCTCGGTCGCCCTGCTGGAGGTCGATCCGCGCTCGCAGGAGGCGATCGCCCACGTTCTGGGACGCATTCAGCTCCCCTCGGCGATCCCCTTCCTCGCCGAAGTCGCAGCCAGAACCGAGTCCGAGGCGGTGCGCAACGCCGCCCTCGACGCCCTCGGCCGCATCCGCGGCGGCGACCGGGGGACCGATCCGGCCAACGCCTATCGGGCCCTCGGCGAGATCTACTACGACGAGCAGAAGAGCGTCACCAGCTTCGAAGGCGAGAGCCACCAGTTGCTCTGGGAGTACCGGCCGGAGATCGGCCTGCTCATGGTGCCCATCCTGACCGACGTCTATCACGAGGCGATGGCCATGCGGATGGCCGAGCGGTCGCTCCGGCTGCGCCAGAGCCCGAACCGGGCGTCGGTCTCGCTCTGGGTGGCCGCGAACCTGCGACGGGAGATCGAGGAGCCGGCCGAGTATGACAACCCCGCCTGGCCGGCCGACCGTCGCGAGGCGATGTACTTCGCGGTCGCCGCGGGCGCCGACATCGCCCAGAGCGTTCTGGCGCGGGCCCTGCGGGACGAGCGTCCGGAGCCGATGCTTGCCAGGCGGGCCATCGCCGCTCTGCAGCAGACCGCCGGTGGCGACACCCTGTGGTCGGGCGCCGATGGCCGCCCGCAGCCGCTCCTGGTTGCCCTGAGCTACCCGACCCGCCGGATCCAGTACGAGGCGGCCCTGGCCCTTGCGGCCGCGCAGCCCCGACAGAACTTCGACGGCGCCCAGCGCGTGGCGCCGATCCTCGCCGGGGCCGTCCATGGCGCTGCCGATCGCTACGCCCTCATCGTCGCGGACGATGCCGAGGTTCACCGGGCCCTGCGCGATCTCATCGAGGGCGCCGGGTACACCGTCGGCCCATTCGCCCGCTCGTTTGCGGACGTCGAGCAGCAGCTCAACACCTGGCCGAGCATCGACCTCGTCGTCGTGAACCAGAGCCGCGAGCAGGCGGTCGAGACCATCGGCCGCGCGCGCACGATGGACCAGCTCGTCGCCACGCCCGTGCTCGCGCTCGCCAGCAACAACGATTACCGGAACCTGGAGCGCGACCTCGCCGACGACCGCGCTGCGGCAGTCCGGCTGATCGGGATCGATGGCCAGATGATGCGCCAGGCAGTCGCCGAACTCACCGAGCGGACCTACGGCGGAGCGATCACCGAGGAGGAGGCCCGCGACTACGCCGCCGTGGCCCTGGATCTGCTCCGCGATTTGGCCGTCAGCCGCAACGAGGTGATCAACGTGGCCGACGCTTCGGGCCAGCTCGTCACCGCACTGCGGGCCGACGCCCTGGGCCACGGGCTTCGGATCGCCGAGGTTCTGGCCTGGATCGCTGACGCCGAGGCGCAGCGCGAGATCCTCGAGGCGGCCCTGCGGGCCTCCGGCGAGCAGCGTCGGGCGTATCTCGCGCAGGCCTCGGCCTCGGCCCGGCGCCACGGAGACATGCTGACCGACCGGCAGCGCCA
>CAYMJK010000347.1:0-4887 GCA_964390535.1 uncultured Phycisphaeraceae bacterium
CCACCACGCACACGATGAAGCTGTCCTCCAGGTCGTCCGCCTCCGCCGGGCGGATGTACACCTCGCCCGCGTCATCCTCAGCGTCCGGGACCTTGTCGTAGACCTCCGTGCGCGCAAAGCCCGCCTCGAGCATCGCGTCGCGCAGCTCGGGGACGCTCCACAGCCGCCACCGATAAACGAAGGCGTCGCGCAGTTCCAGCTCGATCTCCCCCCCGTGCTGAACCCGGAAGTGCAGGGCGTCGGTCACCATGCCGGTCAGCGGGTCGGCCTCGCGCTGCTCCCACGTGTATCTGATCTTCCGGCCGCCGGGCCCGGGGTGCTCCCGGTGCACGTGGCCGCGCAGGAAGGCGCTCTCCCCGCCGTAGGTATCGCAGACGAAGACGCCACCGGGGCTCAGCCGCCCCCGCGCGTGCCGCAGGTAGCGGATCAACTCCGCCCGCTCGTGCAGGTATCCGATCGAGAAGTTCCCAGCGAAAATGACATCGGCCGGCGCCTCGGCTGCGCGCACATCGGCGCACTCCAGCGTCACCCCCGGCGCCTCGGCGCGGGCCAGGGCCTCGGCGTCGGTGTCCACTGCGACCGCCCGGGCGCCTCCGCCGCGGGCGACCCACGCCCGGCTGACGGCGCCGGTCCCCGCGAAGTCCTCCCCGAGGGTCTGCGGCGACCCGGCGTGGATGGCCCGCAGCAGGGCTGCCGCGGCAGGGGCGGACTGCACCGTGAGTTCGTAGAGGTCGTAACGGTCCATCGGGCCGATGGTACCCGCCGCGCGCGCACACGCGGGCCGGAGGGCCCGGCCCGCGCGCGCCGTGTGGGGCTCGTGTCAGCCTGTGTCAATCGTGCGACGGATACCCCGCCAGGCCGGCCCGCTGCGGCTCGGGGTAGAGCTCGAAGGTCGTCCGCAGGTTGAACCGCGGCTGGCCGGTGTTGCGGTGGGCGTAGAACAGGCGGAAGCTGTAGGTCTCGCCGTCCACGAGGTTCAGCCGGTCGACCTCGAAGGCCTGCCCCGTTCCCGCGTTCACCCCGCCGAGGTCGATCACCAGGCGATCGTCGATGAAGATCCAGCAGTCGTCATCGCCCTCGAACCAGATCACCTGCTCGCTGCAGTCGTTGTAGATGAAGGCCGCCGAGACATCGTACGTGAAGTAGCCGTTGTGCGCCTGCCCCTCGTCGCCATAGAGCTTGCCGTCGATCGGGTAGAACGCGTCGTCGCGGTGCTCGTATCCGGCGCCCCAGTCGCGCATGACGACGGTGTGCGACTTGCTGGCGTTGACACCGACGGCGTCGTTGAACCACTGGGAGAAGGAGTTCGCGTCGGTGATGGCGCCGCCCTTGCTCCCCGCGAGGCCCGCGACATCCTCGATGGCGATGGTGCACAGGCTCGGGATGCCGTCGATGTGGAGCCCCGCGATGTTCAGCATCTCGACGCTCTGCGCCGTGACCTTGCCGTAGAAGTCCGAGCCGTCGGAGATCTGCAGGGGCGCATCGGGCGAGACGATGTTTGCGTGCACATCGGACTGGTTCGCCAGCACGAACGGCTGGGTCCCCAGGTTGTAGAAGCGCACCAGGTTCGGGTCGCCGGTATTGGCGTTGACCATGCACTGGTCATAGATCGCTCCGCTGCCGGCGAAGTAGACGGTCAGGCGCGACCCGGGGGTGATCTCGATGACGCCGCGGTTGCGGATCTCGAACTGCTCGGTCACCAGCAGCGTGAGATCGCCGTCGATCAGCAGCCGGTGCTGGTTCGCTACCTCGAACACGCGGCACCAGACGTCGGTCGAGAGCGTGCTCGTGCCGTTGACGACCTTGCTGAAGGTGTCGGTGAAGGGCACGCTCATCGCCGGCGCGCTCAGGCTGGGCATTGGCGAGCCGGCGATGAACTGCGGCATCGGCCCCGCGGTGTCCGGGTCGTATTGGCCGCTGAACGAGTCGTACGAATCCACGATTGCCTTGTGATGGACCGTCGGCAACGAGGCGACCTCCACGACGACGTGGCCGGCGTTGTACATGTGCGGGGCGATCGGCCGCGCCAGGCTATCGCGCCACTGGTCGATGGCCTCGAAGCCGAAGTCGGTGTACGCGGGAGCGCCACTCGCCGGAAGGGCAAAGCTGATGTTTCCGGGGTAGTGCCCGGTCGGCGCCACGGCGAAGTCAGGGTGGTCGGTCCGGAAGTCCCGGATCGTCCCGCGCAGTGCGAACGAGGATGTCTGGGCCGAAGCCGGCGCCGCCGTGGCTGCGGCTAGGGCGGCCAGGGCGACGAGTCGAGCCGGATGTGCTGGCGTGCGAATCATTGTCAGAGTCCCCCAATCGCCAGCCACGAGCCGGCGCCAAGCGTGCTGTTCCACGCGCCGTGGCAATGGCCAGAGGGCGCCCGCCGCGCCGCCGCCCCTGGGGGCGCCTGCGCCGGCGTGAGCGATCACATCAATCGAACGAGTCGCTCAGCCCCAGGCCCGCCTCGACCGGGTCGGGCACCAGGGGGAACGTCGTCCTCAGGTTGAACCGGGCCGGCCCGGCGTGTCGATGGGCGTAGAACATCTTGAACGAATAGGTCTCGCCGTCGATGAACCCCAGCCGGTCGAGCTCGGCGTACTGCCCCGTGCCGGCCTCGACGCCGCCCAGGTCGATGATCAGCCGATCGTCCACGTAGATCCAGCAGTCGTCGGAGCCCTCGAACCAGATCGACTGATCCATGCACGCGTTGTAGGTGAACGTGGCGGAGGTCTCGAAGGTGAAGTAGTAGTTGTGCGGGGCGCCCTCATTGCCGTACAGCTTGCCGTCGATCGGGTAGAACTCGTCGTTCTCGTGCAGATACTCGCCCGAGCCGGTGTCGCGCATCACCAGGACCTGCCGCCGGCCCATGTTGACGCCCATGCGGTCGGCGAACCAGTCGGCGAACGTCGCCGCGCTGGTGATCGAGCTGGTGGGGCCGCCCGCCCCGCCGGCGCTGTCATCGATCAGCATGTCGCAGAGAGTCGGCAGATCGTCGATGTGCAGTCCGGCGTTGCTCTCCAGCGTCACCGACTTCGCCCGCACCTGACCGAAGAACTGACTGCCATCCTGCAGCTTCAGCGTGGCCGAGGGCGCCGTGATGTGGGCGGAGATCTCCCCTGCGTCGCCCAGGCGGAAGTCTGTCGTGCCGGTGTAGTAGATGCGCATCCGCCCGGTGTCCTGCGGGCCGCCCACGATGGTGTCGTAGATGCCGGCCGAGCCCTTGATGTAGATGTCGCACTCGGCGCCCGGCTCGAGGATGAGCTGCGCGCCGTCGCGCATCGTGAACGCCCCTTCGACCACGATCTGGACGTGACCGTTGATGCGCACGCGGTGCCCGTCGCGGATGTCGAAGTTGTTGCAGTGCAGGTCGCCGTTGAGCATCGTGGAGCCGCCGCCGTTGCGGTTGAAGTTGCCCGTCATCGGCACATCCAGCGTCGGAACGATCACCTCCGGCATCGGCGCGCCCGTGACCCACTCGGGGGCCGGGCCGGCGGCCCCGGGGCTGTAGGGCCCCGAGCCGGAGTCGTACGAATCGACGACCGTGCCCGGGTCGAGATCGGGCGAGTTGATCACCTCGACGATGATCTTTCCTGCGTTGAACATGTGCGGGGCGATCGGGTTTGCCAGGCTGTCGCGCCATTGATCGGTCACTTCGAAGCCGCCCCCCGCCAGCGCAGGCGGGTTGTCGCCGATCGTCAGCGGAACGTTGCCGGCGAAGTGGCCCGCCGCGTGCCCCGGCCCGAAGTCCGGGTGATCGGAGCGGAAGTCCCGCACGATCCCGCGGAGCACGAACGACGACTGTGCCGCCGCCGGCGCCGCGACGGCGCCGGCCAGCAGCACCACGGTCATGATCGGGCGGGTCGGATGTGTCGGGTTGCAGCGCATGCTTTCACTTCCTGGACGGGCACAGAAGGGGTTCCCCACGGTGTGCGTAGATTCAGTCGAACGAGTCGCTCAGGCCCAGGCCAGCCTCGACCGGATCGGGCACCAGCGGGAAGGTCGTCTTCAGGTTGAACCGGGCCGGGCCGGGGTGACGATGGGCGTAGAACATCTTGAAGGAATAGGTCTCGCCGTCGACGAACCCGAGCCGGTCGAGCTCGGCGTACTGGCCGACGCCGGCCTCGACGCCGCCGAGGTCGATGATCAGCCGGTTGTCGACGTAGATCCAGCAGTCGTCGGAGCCCTCGAACCAGATGGACTGCGTCGTGCACGCGTTGTAGGTGAACGTGGCGGAGGTCTCAAAGGTGAAGTAGTAGTTGTGCGGGGCGCCCTCGTTGCCGTACAGCTTGCCATCGATCGGGTAGAACTCGTCGTTCTCGTGCAGATATTCACCCAAGCCGGTGTCGCGCATCACCAGCACCTGGCGCCGGCCCATGTTCACGCCCATGCGGTCGGCGAACCAGTCGGCGTAGGTGTCCTTGCTGGTGATGGTGTCGCCCGTGCCGCCGGCGGCGCCCGCGGTGTCCTGGATCGTAATCTCGCACAGCGCCGGCACGCCGTCGATATGCAGACCCGACGAATTGCTCAAGTGCACGCCCTGGGCGGTGACGTTGCCGAAGAAGTCAGTGTTGTTGTCCATCTGCAGAGGCGCCCGCGGCGAGATCAGCGTGGCGTACACCTCGGCGTGGTTCTGCACCAGGAAGGGCTGCGTGCCCGCGTTGATGATGGTCAGTCGCTTGGCATCCGTCGGATCTTCACCGACGCGCCCGCCGCCGGTGCCCGACGACTGCTCGATGCTCGCCGTCCCCAGGTAGTAGACCGTGAAGCGAGAGCCGGGGCGCAGCTTGATGCGCGAGCCGTTGCGCAGCTCGAACTTGTTCTGCACCACCGCGGTGATGTTCCCGTGAATCTCCAGCGTGTGCCCCTGGTACAGGCCGAAGTCGCCGACGTGCAGGTCCT
>CAYMJK010000348.1:0-4139 GCA_964390535.1 uncultured Phycisphaeraceae bacterium
GCCGATGGTAGACTGTGGGGGAGCCTATGAGGAGTTTCCGGACTATGTCGAAGAGAGCCCGAATCGCCGTGGTCGCCCTTGCCGCAGGCTTGTGCGCGCCGATCCCTCCCGCGCTTGCCCAGAACGAGCCTCCCGCGCAGCGCCTCGCCGCGGAGAACGCCGCGCTGCGGGACGAGGTGGCGGAGCTTCAGGCGAAGCTCGAGGCCGCCCTGGTGGAGCTCGATGTGCTGCGCGTGCGGCTGCGGGAGGCCGAGTCGCGGCTGAGCAACCTCGAGCCGCCACGTCCGCCGCAATACGCCGAGGTGGGCGCCGATCCGTTCTCGTCGCCGATGGCCCTGTTCCGGGAGCTACGGCGGCTGTACGAGCGGGAGCTGGCGATCCTGCCGCGGGAGACGCCGGCGGAAGACGAGGACTTCGAGGAGGCGGTCCAGGAGTGGGTGTCCGAGGCGCCGCGCCGGATCCGGGCGGAGCGGGAGTGGACCGTGCGGATCGAGTCGGTCGAACGCGAGAGCACGGCGCCGCGGAACTTCAGCGGACTGGTCTCGGTGATCGATCCGGCGACGGGGCAGCCGTACGGGCCGGCGCGACGGATGTCGCTGCCGCCGCGGTTCGCGCAGAAGGCGATGGAGGGGGCCGGGGATCACGACCTGTGGACGGCGAAGGTGACGGTGATCGCGGCGCCATCGCGCAACCCCGATCGCGAGAGCCCGGGGGTGTTCAACGAGCCGTGGCTGATCGGGCCGCAGGTCGAGTTCGGCTTCGACCTGGAGTGGCGGGAGCTCACGGGGGTGGAGCGGACGCCGGCGCCGGGAGCTGATCAAGAAGCGAACCGGCCGCAGGGCCCGCGGCGGTAAGTCCTGTGGGTCCTATAGGTCGAGGTCCTCTGCGGACCCTCAGGCCGCGCGAGACTCGACGTCCACGATCCCCGGAAGGGCGTCAGTCGAGCGCAGCGCCTGCACGAGGGCGTTCATGGCCGCCGCGTCGTCGGCGGGGTTCAGCGGCGTGATCGGGATGCTGATGCGTCCGGGGCCACCCGTCGCGGGGGCGGCGGTGGCGAGCCCGAGGCGGACGCCGCTGCCGCCGGCCGGGATGTGCAGGCGGTTGAGTTCGGCCTTGAGGGCGCTGTAGAAGGCGAGCGGCGGGCCGTGGGTGGCCGCGTCGTAGCGGATGAGGAGGCTGATGGCCCCGGCGGCCGCAGGGTCGCGGCGGGGCTCGATCTGGCTTGTCGGATTGGGCGGGGTGGAGTTCATGAGCGATGTATCGGGCGCCCGCGGGGGCGACTTGGGCGGGTCCGGAAAGTGGGGCAGGGGGCGGGCGGCGTCCGAACTACAATCCGGCGGGATCTTGACCCGACCCCCCGCGGAGCGAGGGGTTCCAGACCGGCCACGGAGGGCGCAGATGGCGACGAAGGTGAGGAGCGGGGGGGCCGGGGGCTCGAAGGGCGCCGCGGGCCGGGTGACCGCGGAGACGCTGGCGGGCAAGCAGCGGGAGATCTCCGTCAGCGAGTTCTTCGCGAAGAACCGGCACCTGCTGGGGTTCGACAACCCGCGCAAGGCCCTGCTCACGACGGTGAAGGAGGCGGTGGACAACGCCCTCGACGCGTGCGAGGAGGCGGGGATCCTGCCGGACATCATCGTGCAGATCGAGGATCTGACGCCGCCGGCGCCGCCGGCGAAGCCCGGGGCGGCCGAGCAGAAGAAGTCGCGGGCCCGCAGCGGGGCCAGCGCCAGCGGTCGCTACCGCGTGACGATCACCGACAACGGCCCGGGGATCGTGCGCAAGCAGGTGGACAACATCTTCGGCAAGCTGCTGTACGGCTCGAAGTTTCACCGGCTCAAGATGAGCCGCGGGCAGCAGGGGATCGGCATCTCGGCGGCAGGGATGTACGGCCTGATGACGACCGGCCGGCCGATGGTGATCACCACGAAGCCGAAGCGGAACAAGCCGGCGCATCACATCGAGCTTGCGATGGACACCTCGAAGAACCGGCCCGAGGTGACGGTGGATGTCGAGACGGATGATTATCCGGCGACATCGAGCGGCACGGGAACGCGGGTGGTTATCGAACTGGAGGCAAGGTACACGCGCGGGCGGACGAGCGTGGACGAGTATCTGGAGCAGACGGCGATTGCGAATCCGCACGCGGAGATTACCTATCTGCCGCCGAAGTCGGGGCAGAACGCAGAGGGCGCAGAGGGAGCAGAGGAACGCGGAGGGGGAGTCGGGGTTCTGGTTCCGGAGGCGCAGGGCGAGTCGGGGGCAGAGGGCGCCCGCGCGGCGAAGGAGCCAGATCGGGGAGGGCTGCCCGGGACGGTGGTGCTGGAGGACCGGGTCATCTACCCGCGGACGATCGAGGAATTGCCGCCGGAGACGCAGGAGATCAAGCCGCACCCGTACGGGGTGGAGCTCGGCAGCTTCCTGCAGATGCTGAAGGGGACCGAGGAGACGCAGCTCGCGGGGTTCCTCAACCGCTCGTTCTGCCGCGTCCCGCCAGCGGCGATCAAGGAAGTGGCGAAGGCGGCGAGCACGAAGAGCCAGACCGTCTCCGGCGGCACGTGGTTGAAGAACATCGATCACGCCGCGGCAGAGCGGGTGTACAAGGCGCTGCAGGAGGCAAAGCTGCGGGCGCCGCCCACCGACTGCCTGGCGCCGATCGGCGTGCGGCAGATGCTGGCGGGCATGCTCAAGGGGGTCAAGGCCGAGTTCTACGCCGCGGCAACGCGGGAGCCGGCGGTCTACCGCGGAAACCCGTTCCAGATCGAGGCGGCGATCGCGTTCGGAGGGGACCTGCCGGGGGATGAGTCGGCGCGAGTGATCCGGTTTGCCAATCGCGTGCCGCTGCTGTATCAGCAGAGCGCGTGCTGCTCGTTCAAGAGCGTGATCGAGACGGGGTGGCGCAACTACGGGCTGAGCCAACCGCGGGGTTCGCTGCCTGTGGGGCCGATGGTGATCATGATCCACATGGCCAGCGTGTGGGTGCCGTTCACCAGCGAGAGCAAGGAGGCGATCGCCGACTACGACGAGATCCGCAAGGAGATGAAGCTGGCGCTGCAGGAGTGCGGGCGGAAGCTCGGCACGTACATGCGGCGGCGGCAGAAGATGAAGCGCGAGGGTGAGCGGCGCGATGTCTTCGAGCGGTACATCGGGGAGATCTCGAAGTCGTGCGCGTTCCTGACGGGCTGCGACGCGGCGGAGCTGTACGCGGCGCTGGAGCGGCAGGCGAAACGGCGCACGGCGATCGCGGACGCCCAGCTCGATGAGGAGGGGAAGATCGTGCGCGATCCCCGCGGGCCGAGTCGGCTGGATGGGGATGATGGGGTGATCATCCTGGACACCGGCGGGGCGGGACCGGGGGGGCCGGAGGGCGGCGGCGGTGGGGCGGCTGCGGCAGAGCCTGGCGCGCAGGAGCCGGGGGAGAAGGGGCAGTCGAAGCCGAAGAAGCGGCGGCCGGGCGTTGTTGCCGAGCCGAAACGGACGAAGCCAAAGGGAAGTGACCCCAGCCTCTTCGAGGAGGGCGCCGCGGCGCCTGGACAGCAGCGCCCGAAGCGGCGCAAGAAGGCGGGCGCCCGGCGGGCCGCAGTTACCTGATCGTCTCGCACTCAACGCTTACTCGCAACGAAACCGGCAGCAACCTCGCGCCAGCAACGGCTCCCACCATGGCAAAGAAAACCACCAGCAGGACGACGAAGAAAACCACCAAGAAGATGCGGCGGACCTCCGCGCCGGCGGACGGGGGCGCCCGGGCTGCCGCGGCGGTGGAGCGGGATCGCAAGACGCTCGGGGAGCTGGAGAAGCTCGCCCAGAGCGTCGTCAAGAGTTCGCTGGCCGGGCGGGAGCCGAGCGTCGATATTCCGACACGCAGCAGCGGCAACACCCGCTGGAACAAGTCGCGCGGCATCCTGCAGATGGGCCCGGCGGTGCAGGAGCGCCAACTCTTCAACCTCGGCCAGGCGAAGAAGTTCATGCAGACCATGCTGCACGCCGGCAGCGTGAAGGAACTGCTGGAGGCGGACAAGACCACCAGCCTCCGCGGCATGTTCTATAAGAGCCTGCACACGATCCAGGGGACGAGGGAAAAGACGTTCGAGAACCAGACCGAGAGCGACGCCATCCTCGAGGATCTGGAGGTCTCGCTCGGC
>CAYMJK010000349.1:0-2732 GCA_964390535.1 uncultured Phycisphaeraceae bacterium
AGCGGCCGCGGCATCGACCTCGGGTTCGACCTCGGTCCTGAGCTGGGGCTCGACCGATGAGCGCCGATCACGTCGAGGAGGATTCTGGCGCTCCGGGCAGCGACGATCTGCTGATCGAGCAGGTCACGACCGCCTGGCGCCCGCGCGACCGGGACGGGCGCATCGAAGGTCACCCGGCCTGGCACGACCTGAGCGAGGAAGGTCGCGCCCGCGCGCATGAAGTCACCGCCGTGCTGCGCCGACTCGAGGCGGCCCTGGTCCCGGACGGGCTTTCGAGCACCGGGCGGGCGGTGCTGGCGAGGATCAGGCAGAGTTGAAAGAACAGAACCTGGCAGGGCACGGCCCGTGCGGTGGCCGCCCTCTCGGGGCCCGCGGGGCTGCAAGGCGTCCATTGTGCGGGCGAGTTCAGCCGCGCTCGCTCTGGCGCACGAGCTCCAGGATCTCCTCCCGGCGCTCCCGCAGCAGGCGGGCGGGGGCGAGGGTGCGCGGGCTGATCTGGCCGACGGGTGTCGAGATGGCCCAGTCGCTGAGCAGGTCCAGCGCGTGCTCGGCCCGCTCGCCGAGGGTGTGGCCGACATCGCCGTAGGGCTGATTGATGAGGGTGGCGTCCACGCGGTCGCCGCGGACGCCGTGGGCCTCGAACCAGAGGTGCTCGGCGCCCTCCTCGCCGCGGACCGGGCAGCCGAGCTTGACGAGCGGCGCGGCTGGCATGTCGGCGAGTTCTTCCACGAGCCCGGCGAAGACGCCGACGGTCGCCCGCGCCCGCGCGGCCATCAGATCCGAGGCTGATCTGGAGAAGCGGAAGATCGCGTTCTCGCCGATGGGCCGCGTGAAGAACTTGCAGGGCCGGTGCCCCGCGCCGCCCAGGCGCGACAGCAACCCGCGGCGCGGCTCGCACAGCACGAGCCGCCGCTCGGTGTGATCCTCGGCATCCCGGATGCCGCGGCAGTGGGGGATGCAGGAGCGGTCGAAGGCGCCGGCGGCGACGAACCGCGCAATGCCGCCGGGATGGGCGAACTCGAACTGCGCCCCTTCGCTGACCTCGCCTTCCAGCACCGCGAAGGCCAGGCAGCGCAGGGCGTCGGAGATCGCGCCCATCGCGTCGGCCGAGGGGCGCAGGATGTCCAGGTCGTGGGCGCCGAGTTCGCCGAGGCCGTGCGTGTGCACCCAGTAGACATCGTGCGCTTCGTCCTCAGTGGCGCCGGGCTTGGGCTGGTAGACGGCGTGGATGGAGTACAGGCTTTCGACATCGACATCGGCCTCGTGCGTCAGCTCATCATCGAGCGCTGCCCGCGTCCAGATGAGCTGCGACTGATGATCGAGCGCGATCAGGCCGTCATCGCTCATCACCTGGCGCAGATACCAGAGCAGGCGCTTCCGGTCGCGCAGCGCGCCGTCCTCCGGCGGCGCCACCACCTGTAGACTGTGTCCGGCGCTCTCGAAGGCGCCGATGTCCTCATCGGTCAGGTGTGGCTGCATGGCGGCGACCGAACTGGACGGCAGCGGCATGTCCAGCGCCAGGACCTTCGCGGCGCCCCACGTCGGGTGCGTGGCGTCCAGGCTCCAGCCGGAGGATTCCCGGCCGGGCGGCCCCAGCGAGATGCCGGACCGCTCCAGGTAGGTCAGGTGCTCCGGGCGGGGCGCCGGGCTGCCGCGGAAGAGCACTGTTCCGGCGCACGGGTCCTTTCTCCTGCGCAGCTTGAGCATCCGTGATTCTCCGATATTGCAAGTGGCGGGCTGGAGGGCCAGTGTACTGGACGATGGGTCCGGCCGCAACGCCCCCAGACCCTGCCGGCCACGCCGCGCTGGACGGCCGCCCGCGCGTGGCTCAGTACAGCCGCGCAAGGTCCTGCCAGAACTCGGGATACGTCTTGCGGACGCACCCGGGGTCGCGGATCGAGACGCCGGGCCGGCGCAGGCCGATCAGCGCCAGGGCCATCGCCATCCGGTGGTCGTTGTAGGTGTCGAAGATCACCTTCGGCGCCCCTGACCCCGCCTCCTCCGGCGGAACGATCGCGATCGCCCCCGTCTCGCCCTCGACATCGAGTTCGACCGCCACGCCGATCTTCGCCAGTTCGCGCTGCAGCGCTGCCAGCCGATCCGTCTCCTTCACGCGGAGGGTCTTCAGCCCCCGGATCACGCTGCGCCCGGGCGCCAGCGCGCACGCTGCAACCAGCGCCATCGCGGCATCCGGCATGTCACGCATGTCGCAGGCGAGCGGGCGCAGGATCCCGGCGCCCGTGACGGCGTTGTCGGGGCCAAGCACAGCGCCCATCCGGGCGAGTACCTCCGGGAAGCGGGCATCCCCCTGCAGCGAGTCGGCGCCCAGGCCGGGAACATGCACCGTCAGCCCGGGGGTCATCGCCCCAGCGGCCCACAGGGCGGTCGCCCCGCTGGCGTCCGGCTCGATCTCCAGCGAGAACGGATGCAGCCCAGGGCTCCCCGGCGCCGGCCCGATGCGTATCACCCGCAGCTCGTCGGCCAGCCGCACCGAGGCGCCGAGGCGGTCGAGCAGGCCGACCGTCATCTCGACATAGCTGCGGCTGGTGATCTCGCCGCGGAGGCGGAGCGTGAGCCCCCCGGGCAGCCAGGGCGCCACCAGCAGCAGGGCGGAGATGAACTGGCTGGAGGTCGTCGGCCCGAGTTCGACTATGCCCCCCTCCGGCCCCGGGCCCGGCGTGATCCGCAGCGGCGGGCAGCCCGGCGTCCCGAGCTCGTCCACCATCGCCCCG
>CAYMJK010000350.1:0-2789 GCA_964390535.1 uncultured Phycisphaeraceae bacterium
GCGGCGGGTCCTCATACACCGTCACCGGATCCGCCTGCGGGATCGGATCCACCTCCAGCCCCGCGCTGGTGACCATCACCACCCCCAGCAGCAGCAGGCAGAGGGCGCACAGAGCCACGAAGTGTCCAGGCCGGAGCACACCATGGGTATCGGCCGGGCGCCGCCGGCCGCTGCAAGGGGCGGGTGGGGGCCGGCTGGATGCGCAAATGACGACGGCGGTCTGGTCCGGGGGACGGGGCCCACTGGTCGGAAGGGAGTCAGGGGTCAAGTCGGATCGCGTGAATCCGCCCGCCCCGCCATCCGGCGCCGCACTCCGGGCAGCGATCACCCGGCGTCCCTCGCATGTCGTAGCCGCAGGCCTCGCAGCGGCCCTCGCGCTGTCGGCGCCGGCGCTTGCCCATCGGCGCCAGCAGCACCGCAGGGCCCAGGGCGCACATCGCCACCGCGCCCATGAGTACGAGGGCCCAGTATGTGCCGGCAAGGCAATAGCAGTCGGTCTTGCGCCGCACCATGATGTCCAGTGGGATGACCGCGGCCGCCTCAATCACCGTGCCGAGCAGGATCCGCGAAGACAACCGCTGGAGCCGGCTGTCGCGCCGGCCGCGCTTCAGAAACGCCAGCACCAGCGGTGTCGCCACAACCCACCCCGGCAGCACGCCGAGGGCGATGCCGAGCAGCGCGTAGTCGCTCCAGCCGGGCCCGTACTCGCTGATGATCTCCGCAATGGCAAGGCCCATCGCCACCAGCAGCGTCGCAATGAGAAATCCCGCCGTCAGCGCGCTCAGCCACAGCGGTGTCCGCCCGCCGCGCCGCCACAGCCAGATGGTCGCCACGACGCCGGCCACGATGCCTGGCGTCCAGTACGCGAGTTCGGCGAGCGGACTCGGCCGGCTGATCTCTATCGCCTGATCGACGAGGAAGTTCAGTGGCAGCCAGCATGCCAGCCCCACCATGACGCCAATGGCCAGCCCGGATGCGCTGTGCCGCGCCAGCCGGCCCAGGCCCGACTCCGGGCGCGACAGCGGGCGCAGCGGCGCCAGCGCCCCGAACTGCAGGGCGGTTACCGCGCCGATGCCGATCGCAAACGGTCCGATGGCGTCCCGCGGCGGCGCTTCGGTGAGCGCCGCGACCAGCTCCGCCCGGCTCTCGGCGACCAGGAGCATCCAGAAGAAGTACAGCACGACCGCCTGCCCGATCCACCACGGGATCAGCCAGCGCCATTTGAACGAGACCAGTGGCCGTGTCGTCATCGCCGCCGCTCTGATTAGACGAATCCCAGTTGAAAACCGGAGGTCTCGGATCCTCCTGCCCCTTCTCCCGCCCTCCTACGCCCGGAACTCAGCGGGAATCCGCAGAATCCCCGCTTACGCCAGCGGCAAGCTCACCTTCCGCACCAGCTCCGCCACCGGCCGGGCGATAAGGTCGTAGCCATCCGAGCCGACGATCACGCAGCGGACGAGTTCCCCCGGACTCAGCGGCTCGCGCGACTCGACCAGCGTCACCGCATCCACCTCCGGCGCCTGGAAGTAACAGCGACCCTGCGCCATGTGCCGCGCCGCCCCCGCAGCCACCATACCCGCCGGGCCCAGGGCGACGCCGGACCCAACCCCGCTCGAACTCCGCGCCCTCTGCGCTCCCTCTGCGTTCTCTGCGTTCTCCGCCTTCTCCGCGTTCAATCGCCTGTCAATCAACACATCGAAGTGCGCCCCGCTCTCGGTCGGGCGCCGCGGATCGAACTGCTCGGCCAGATACGCCGCCTGCTCGTGCGCGATGCCGCGCTGCTGCTCCATGATCTCCGCCTTGCGCCGGGCCTTCACCTCCGCGGGCACGGCCAGCGCCGGATCCTCCTCCATCGTCCCCGCCGGCGTCCCCGGCTCGCGCGAGTACTCGAAGACCCCGACCGCATCGAACCCCACCTCGTCCACGAACGCCAGCAGCGCCTCGTGATCCGCCTCGGTCTCCCCCGGAAACCCACTGATGAACGTCGTGCGGATCGCCAGCCCCGGAATCCGCTCCCGCAGCTTCAGCATCAACTCCCGCTGCTGACCCGCGCTCACGTGCCGCCGCATCGCCGCGAGCATCCGATCCGACGCGTGCTGCAGCGGAATGTCGATGTACGGAACCAGCGGCCCGCGCTTGCACAGCTCGGCAAAGGCGTCGATGAACTCATCCCGAAAGTTCGACGGATACGCGTACATCAACCGCACCCACCCAGCCCCCGCCTCCGCCTCGACCGCGCTGCACACCGCCTCCAGCAGCCCCGGCAGCCCGCCCGCCTGGGTGGCCCGCCGCTCCGCGGCGGGTGATGGCACGAATCCCGCCCCGATGTCATCCCCATAGCTCGTCGTGTCCTGCCCGATCAGGTTCAGCTCGAACGCCCCGTCCCGCGCAAGCTCCCGCGCCTCCGCCACGATCCGGTCCACCGGCTTCGAACGCATCTTCCCGCGGATCGACGGAATCGTGCAGAAGGCGCACCGCTGGTTGCACCCCTCGCTGATCCGCAGATAGGCGTAGTGCCGCGGCGTCAGCCGCAGCCGCGCCGAGTCGTCCTCGAAGTATCCGACGCCCTTGCCATCCTTCCCCTGCACCGTCAGCCCGACGACATCGCGCCCGCGCTCCCTGGCCGCCTGCAGCGCATTGGCCGCAACCCAGTACCGCGGCCGGTCGGATGCCTCCGCCAGCCCCGGCCGGTCCGGGCTGATCCCCGTCACCGCCTCGACGATCCTGTCACGATCGAACACACCGATGAGGGCGTCGATCCCCGGCGCCCACTCCAGCATCTTCGCCCG
>CAYMJK010000351.1:0-16439 GCA_964390535.1 uncultured Phycisphaeraceae bacterium
TCCGCCGCCCCGGCTCCGTAGAGTTCGCAGCTTGGGGAGGCAAGGAGAGATGTTGATGAACCGCGCGTTCGGTCTTGCCGCGGCGATGGCCGCCGGCCTTGCCCCCTGCGTTCCCGCCTCTGCCCAGTCCTGCGCCACTCAGCAGGCCCGGCTCACCAGCCCCACCGGCTCGCCGGCGGATGTCTTCGGCATCTCCGCCCGCATCGATGGCGACCTTGCCATCGTCGGCGCCCACGGCGGCGGGCGGCTGGGGCTGTTCGTCGGCGAGGCGTATGTCTTCGCCCGCGACGCCGCCGGCGACTGGGCCTATGAGGCCACACTCTCGCCTGCCGGGCGGCTGCCGGAGGATTTCATCGGTCGGGCGGTGGACCTCAGCGGCCGCTTCGCCATCGTCGGCGCCGATGGCAATGACATGGCCGCGGCGGATGCCGGCGCCGCGTTCATCTTCGAGCGCGAGGCGCCGGGCATGTGGGCCGAGCGAGCGACCCTGCTGCCGGCGTCGGCAGGCGAGGGCGACGCCACCGGCTGGTCGGTGGCTCTTGATGGGCCGGTGGCGGCGGTGGGGGCGCCGACGCGCTCCGGCGTGGCGACCTGGGCGGGCGCGGCGACCGTCTTCGTGCGCGAGGGCGCCGAGTGGGTCGAGGAACTGGACATCACGGCGACGACGCCCGCGGCGTTCAACTTCCTCGGCGAGAGCGTGGCGTGCGTCGCCGGCCCCGGCGGCGGGCTGGAGGGCGCCATGGTTGCCGCGGGCGCGTGGGGCGACTCGGCCGCGGGGGACCTGAATCAGGCGGTGTACGTGCACCGGCGCGGGCCGAGCGGCTGGGAGCTCGACGATCGGCTCGTGGGCGATGACACCGGCCTCGGCGATCAGTTCGGGTGGCGCGTTGCCATGGACGGCGCGACGCTGGCGGTTGCCGCGCAGAACTACGACCGGGGCGCTGGGACGATCGGCGCAGTGTACATCTTCGAGCGCGACAGCGAAGGCTGGTCGCAGGCGCAGCGGTTGGAGGCCGATGGCGCTGTGGCCGACGAGTTCTTCGCGATTTCCGTGGCCGTAGGGCCGGGCGCGATTCTGGTTGGCTCGGCGGTGGAGGATGGCGCCGGCGGCGAGATCCGCTGGATGAGCGTGTACACGCTCGCCGGTGGCCGGTGGGAGAAGGCCGGCGAGTTGCGCCCCGAGGGCGGCGACCCGAGCGAGGTGTTCGGCTTCAGCGCCGATGTCTCGGGCGGGCGCGCGATCGCCGGGGCACTGCGCAAGGCAGGATCCGGCGCCGCGTATATCTACGACATCGGCGGATGCGCCTGCCGGCCCGATCTCGATGGCGACGGCGCGCTGACGTTCTTCGACTTCCTGGCGTTTCAGAACCTCTTCGCCGCGGGCGACCCGCGGGCCGACTTCGATGGCAGCGGGACGCTGGACTTCTTCGACTTCCTGGCGTTTCAGAACGCGTTTGCGGCTGGGTGCTGAGGGCGCGGGGCGCTGGGGCGCCGAGGACTCCCCGCCGCGGAGCGGGCGCTCTCCCTTGCCCCCGCGCCGGCCCGGGGTTGCCGGCCCCCTTACACGCAGAGCCCCGGAGGGGCGAAGTTGGCGCGCAAGCCCTGCTGGATCCATGCACACCTTGAGCGCATCGCAACCCTGACCACGCTCACCAGAACTTCCACCGCGGCCGCCGCGTCACCTCTTTGATCAGCCGGGTTCCCTCCGAGTACTGCTCCGCCATCTGCTCGACTTCCGCCGCGGGATCAGCAATCTCCCGCCCGGCTTGCGGATCATAGATCCGAAGCCCATGCCTCCGGCACACCGCGAGCAGCTTCCCCACGCGCGCAGCCACCCGCGCTGCCGCAGCCCCCTCATGCCAGTACGCCAGCGAGAAGCCCACCTCATCCTCCATGAGGCTGATTGTCACGGGCAGATCATCGCCCCCCATCAGTTCATCACTGCCGCAATCCTCGAGCGAAGGCTCGGCCGCGAGCAGCGCAGCGTGAAGCGAAGCGATCTCCGCCTTCGAAAGGGGCAGAAGCAACTGCGGGTCCCGCTCATCGTCCTCGTGCAGTTCCCGCGACTCCTCGATCGCCTCCAGCGACACGCCGTCGATCGTTCTATACAGCAACAGGTCGTAGCTCATCGCGGCTCCGCAAAGTTGTCCCAGAGTATGCATGGGTCCGCGGCGACTATCAACTGCCTGGAACCCGACGTCACCACCAGTCGCCGCCCTCCCACCCGGATGGGGCGAAGGTGGCGCGGCCGCTCGCGGCAGATCCCGACCCCCCTTCGCCCCATCCGGGGCTCCACAACTGAAGAGTCTGCCAACCCCGGGCTCCGCTGCGCTTCGCCCGTGGCAAGGGACAGCGCCCCCATCCGGGGGCGGGGGACCGCTCGGCGCCGAGGCTCGCGCGCCGGCGCATGGGTGTACCGGAAGCGGATCCGCGTGGGGGCCCGACGGCGGGGGGCGCCGCGGAGCGCTGGCCGCCGGGCTGACTTACACTCGGGGCGATCCGGCCGAGGCCGTCATGCCACCGTGGCGCTCCCCATGCACCAGTTCATCCTCGCCATCACGCTTGTCGGCGCACTGGGGATGTTCATCTGGGGCCGGTGGCGGTATGACCTGGTCGCCCTCGGCGCTCTGCTCATCCTCCTGATCGCGGGGGTCATCGAGCACGACCAGGCGTTCATCGGCTTCGCCCATCCGGCGGTGATCACCGTCGCGGCGGTGCTGGTGGTGTCGCACGGGCTGCGCAACTCGGGGGCGGTCGATGTCGTCGGCGCGCGGCTCAAGGGCATCGAGACGGCGACAGCGCAGATCCTCGCCCTCACCGCCATCACCGCCTTCTGCTCGGCGTTCATGAATAACGTGGGGGCGCTGGCGATTCTCATGCCCGTCGCCGTGCAGCTCGCCCGTTCCGCCGGGCGGCCGCCGTCGCTGCTGCTCATGCCGATCGCCTTCGGCTCGCTCTTCGGCGGGATGATGACGCTGATCGGCACGCCGCCGAACATCATCATCGCCGCGTATCGCGCCGATGCCACCGGCAGCCCGTACCGCATGTTCGACTTCGCGCCCGTCGGCGCGGCGATCACCATTGTCGGTGTTCTCGCCTGCGGGCTGGGTCTGTGGCGGTTGCTCCCGCGGCGTGAGCCGGCGGCTTCGCGCGATCTGCTGTTCGACATCGAGCAGTACACCGCCGAGCTTCGCATCAAGGAAGACAGCAAGGCCGCCAGCGCCAGCGTGCGCGAGCTGGGCGAGGCCGCCGAGGGCGACTTCCTCATCATCGGCATCGCCCGCGGCAAGCGGCTCATCCGCATGCCCACTTCGTACGAGCGGCTCGCGGCGGGCGATGTGCTGGTGGTCGAGGCCGATGCCGAGACGGTCAAGGCCGTCGCCGACAGCTTCGGCCTCACCGTCGAGGGCGATGCCGAGCTGCGCCAGCGGCTGCTGAGCAGCGGCGACTCTACGGAGGTCGAGATCGTCGAGTGCATCGTGCAGGGTGGAGGCATGGCCGCCGGGCGCACGCCGCGGCAGCTCAACATGCGCCGCCTGCACGGTGTGAACCTGCTCGGCATCGCCCGCCACGGCCAGCGCGTGCGAACCCGCCTCGGCGAGACGCGGCTGCAGCCCGGCGATGTCCTCCTGCTGCAGGGTGACCGCGCTTCCATCGCCGCCGCCCTGCCGCGGCTCGGCTGCCTGCCGCTGGCCCAGCGCGAGCTGCGCCTTGGCCAGCCGCGCAGGATCGTCATGGCGACAGCGCTGATGGCCGCCGCCCTGCTGGTGGTCGTGTTCGGCCTGCTCCCCGTCGAGATCGCCTTCACCGCGTGCGCCTGCCTCATGGTGCTGGCGAAGCTCGTGAACCTGCGCGACGCCTACGACTCGATCGACTGGCCGGTCATCGTGCTGCTCGCCGCCATGATCCCCGTCGGCTTCGCGATGGAATCCACCGGCGCTGCCGCCCGCGTGGCGGACCTGATGCTGGGGGTCGCGAGCAACATCCCGCCGTGGCTCGCTGTCGGGTTGCACATGGCGACGTGCATGGCGCTGTCCAACGTGATCAACAACGCCGCCGCGGCGATCCTGATGGCGCCGATCGCGGTGGGCCTGGCCCGGGGGCTGGACGCCTCGGTGGACCCCTTCCTGATGGCGACGGCCGTCGGCGCCTCCGCGGCGTTTCTCACGCCCATCGGCCACCAGTCCAACACGCTGGTGATGGGCCCCGGCGGCTACCGCTTCGCCGACTACCTGCGACTCGGCATCCCGTGCAGCGTGCTGACGCTGCTGGTGGGCGTGCCGGCGATCC
Source organism: uncultured Phycisphaeraceae bacterium (assembly GCA_964390535.1). Lineage (GTDB taxonomy): Bacteria > Planctomycetota > Phycisphaerae > Phycisphaerales > UBA1924 > CAYMJK01. The sequence goes on from CAYMJK010000351.1 coordinate 4,291, forward strand.
TGTGGCGATGGCCGATCGGGGTGGGGGGGATGGAATGATGAGTGCGGAGGGGGGGGCGCGTGGCTCAGGCGGGGACACACGCGGCGGGTGGGCGGCATTCTCTTGACGGGCATTCAGCCCCGGTCCGCGGCCGGTCGGCCGCTCCGCGGCAGGAACTCGCCTCTCGCTCGCGGGATCGGCTCGTCGCACTCGGCGCCCGATCAGCATCGCCCCTCCCCCGGGCAGCCCCGCCGCCCCGCGGCGGGCGCCTTCGCCCCCGCGAGCGGGGCGCTGCGCTTAGCCCCGGGCGCCCCCCCAGCGAGTTCGCCCCCCCCCCCAGGCGGGGCGAATTCACCAACCCGATGATGCCGCCCTGCCGCTCAGGGGCATCCCCCGGCGAAGGCGTTCTGGAAGCACAGAAAATCGAAGAAGTCCAGGTCGCCCGAGCCATCGCAGTCAGCGCGGGGATCGCCCGTGGCGAACCGATCCTGGAAGCAGAGAAAATCGAAGAAATCGAGCGACCCACTGTCATCGCAATCCGGCATGCACCAGTGCCCGGGGCCGAAGACCACATTGACAGCGCCGGGGACGACACTGCCATCATCGCGCAGGGCCTCGGCGCGGATCACGTTCGGCTCGTACCCCATGACGGAGAGGTCGAAGTGGCACACCCACTCGCCGGTGGCGGGGTCGAACTCGAAGTCGGGCAGCGGTGTCCACGAGATCTCCTCCCAGCTCGCCGCAGCGCGGGCGACATCCAGATCTGCGTAGCCCGCCTGAATGCCGATGATGCCGGCCGGATCGGGGTTGTGGATCCCGCCGCGGTACATGCGTGTCTTGATCGCGATCTTAATGCCGCCTTTGCCGCAGCGGGGGCAGAGACGGATGCTCTCGCTCGGGTAAAACGAGAGGTATTCCTTGCCGCTGGCGGCCTGAATGGCGTTGAACTCTTCGGTGCAGGCGTCCACGCAGCCCGGACACTCCGGGCAGCAACTCGAGACGCACTTCCACCACGAGTCGTAGTGCTGGGCGCTTGCCGACGGGGCGGCGAGCGCTGCAAGCCCGGTGGCAAGGACAGCGCCAAGGACAGCGGCGGGGGTTCGGCGGGACGGTGCGGAGGTGAGCATGAGAGACCTTTCCGGTAAGGGGCCAGGCGGATCAGGTTCAAGGCAGACGGCGCCGCCCCACGGCCTGAGCGCAATCCATCGATGGAACTCACGGAATTCCTCCCCGCGGCAAGGCGCCCGACTGCTCAGCCCGGCCAAGGCATTCCCTCGACGCCCCAGCCCGGGGAGAGCGCCCCATGATCGCGCAGAGCCCCGGATGGGGCGAAGGTGGCGCGGGCGCTCGCAGCGCATCTGGAACCACCTTCGCCCCATCCGGGGCTCCATACATCTGAAGGCGCCCCCAACCCCGGGCTCCGCTGCGCTGTCGCCCGGGGCTAGGCACAGCGCCCCCATCCGGGGGCGGGGACATGAGCCCTTCGTGCTCGAAACTCGGGAGAGCTCTGTAAAGCCTCTGGATGGCCTCAACCCAACCCCCCTCTCCCCTCTGCGGCCCTTTGCGCTCTCTCGGCGTCCTCTGCGTTCTGCCTTTCAGGCCTTGCGGATCGGGCCTTGCGCGAGCGATTGCGCCTATCCTTCCCGCCCTTCCGGCCAGGGCGCCGGGGCATCACGGAGGAACAGCGGTCATGGCCATGAAACGGGCGAAAATCAGCATCATCGGGGCGGGGAATGTCGGGGCGACGTGTGCGCACTTCGCCGCGGCGAAGGAGCTTGGGGACATCGTGCTGCTGGACATTCCTGACAAGGTCGGGACTGCTCAGGGCAAGGCGCTGGACCTGGCCTGCTGCGCTCCGATTGAGCGGTTTGACTGCGGCATTACCGGCACGAGCGATTACAAGGACATCGCGGGGTCGGATGTGGTGGTGGTCACCGCCGGCATCCCTCGCAAGCCGGGGATGAGCCGCGACGATCTGATCGAGACCAACGTCAAGATCGTGCGGAGCGTGAGCCAGAACATCCGCGAGTTTGCGCCCGATTCGATCGTGATCGTGGTGAGCAACCCGCTCGATGCCATGGTGTACACGGCGTGGAAGGCGACGGGCTTTCCCACCAGCCGCATCATGGGGCAGGCGGGAGCGCTGGATGTTGCCCGGTTCAGCACGTTCATCGCGTGGGAGATCGGGTGCTCGGTGGAGGATGTGCAGGCCCTGCTGCTCGGCGGGCACGGGGATGACATGGTCCCCCTGCCGCGGCTGACGAGCGTGCACGGCATTCCCGTGACCGATCTGCTGCCGCAGGAGAAGATCACCGCGTGCGTGGAGCGGGCCAAGGCGGGCGGGGGCGAGGTGGTGAAGCTGATGGGCACCAGCGCCTGGTACGCCCCGGCCAGCGGCACGATCCAGATGGTCGAGGCGATCGTGAAGGACAAGAAGCGGATCATCCCCTCTGCGGCGTACCTCGACGGGCAGTTCGGCCATAAGGGCCTGTTCGTGGGTGTGCCGGCGCTCTTGGGGGCGGGGGGCGTGGAGAAGATCGTGGAGTTCAAGCTCCAGCCGGAGGAGCAGAAGCTGTTTGATGAGTCGGCGAGCCACGTTGAGGAGCTTGTGGGGGTGGTCAGGAAGATGTTCCCCGACCTGGCCTGATGTTTGGCCCGGACGCGGGGCCTCCCGGACCGGGCCGGGCGGCGGTGGGCGGGGGGGGGCCCGGCCTCGGCGGCCGCCTCTATACTCCGGCCTGATGGGCCGGGCGCCCGACCGGGGCGAAGACCCCGAGGCCCGAGCCAGTAGAAGCCAGAAGCCTGTAAGAAGAGAGAGACAAGACATGAATCTGCCCGTCTTTACGCTCGTGCCGCTGCTGACCGCCGGGATGGCGCTGGCGCAGAACAGCGCCGCCCAGCCCCAGCCCGAACCCGAGGCGCCGCCCGCCGAGGCGCAGCCGATGGTCGAGGAGACGCTCGACCCGGAGGCGCAGCGGCTGGTGGACATGCTCGCCGGCGCGTGGCGGACGGTCGATCCCGTCGGCGAGGGTGACGATCACCTGGTGGTGCGGATCGCGCCGTTCCAGTCGCCGACGCTCGGCAAGCTGCTGTATGTCGAGTCGGCGCGGGAGGGTGATCCGTGGACGGCGACGCGGCAGTCGCTGTTCAAGGTTTACCGCTTCGGCGATCAGCTCCGGCTGCGGACGCTCGACTTCCGCGTCGAGGGCGGGTCGGAGCATCTGATCGGCCTGTGGGCGGCGCCGGATGTGTTCCCGGGCGACAGCGTCAACGTCGACGATGTCATCGCGACGATGGACATCAACATGGAGGCGAGCGGCGACGGGTTCGAGGGCGAGACGCCCTGCCCGTACCCGACGCGCGAGTACGATGCGGTGGAGATGACCTCGGCGCTGGAGATCTCCGCGGACCGCATCGTCACGAAGGACACGTTCTACGGCAAGGACGGCTCGGTCGTCGCCGGCGCGGGCGTGACCAGCGAGCCCAGCGGCATCGAGTGGGCGCCGATCGAGTCGGACGTCATGGTCGAGCGCAGCGAAGACGGCCTGGTGCAGATCATCCTCGCCGAAGCGCCTGCGGACGCGGAGGAGCCCGAAGAGGGCGCCAACGTGTACGTGCATTACAGCGGATGGCTCACCGACGGCACGCCGTTCGATTCGTCGCGGGTCCGCGGGGTGGCGTACCGGTTCGTGTATCCCGGGCAGTTCATCGAGGGGTGGAGCCGGGCGATCGCGGAGATGGGCGTGGGCTCGCGGCGCAAGCTGGTGATTCCGGCGGCTTTGGGCTACGGCGATCGGCCGATGCGGACGATCCCGCCGAACTCGACGCTGATCTTCGATGTGGAGATGCTCAAGATCGATCCGCCGACGGAGCCCGCAGCTGGCGAGGGCGCCGCGGGCGCCAACCAGCCCGGCGCCGCTGGCGGCGGTGGGGGTGGCGGCGACAATTCCGCCGGAGGCGGATGAACCCTCGCCGGTCGAGCCGCGCGTGATGGACCATGAGCGAGCGCGATTATTACGAAACGCTGGGCGTCGCGCGCGGGGCCACCGCTGACGAGATCCGGGCAGCCTACCGGAAGCTGGCGCGGCGGTATCACCCCGATGTCAGCAAGGATGCCGACGCGGCGGAGCGCTTCAACGAGGTTCAGGAGGCGTACGAGGTCCTTTCCGACCCGGCGAAGCGGCATCGGTACGACCAGTTCGGCCGGGCGGGGGCGGGGGCCGGCGCCGCCGGAGGGCCCGGTGGGCGGGGGCAGCACTACTCCTGGTCGAACGTGGGCGGGAGCGGCGGGGGAGGGGCTGGCGACTTTGCCTTCGATCAGGAGGATCTCGGCTCGATGTTCGAGGCCTTCTTCGGGGGCCGTGGGCGCGCGGCGGGCGCGAGTCCGGGGCCGGCGACCTCGCAGGCGGGCGCCCGCCGCAAACAGCGACCGCTGGAGCATGAAATCACCATCACCTTCGAGACCGCCGCCCGCGGCGGGCGGGAAACCATCCGCCTGAGCGCCGCCGGCGAGGAGAAGACGATCGATGTGACGATCCCGCAGGGGGTGGCCGACGGCGCCCGGCTGCGGATCCGCGACGCCCTCGGGGGGCGCGACCTGCTCTTGACAATCCGGGTCGGGCGGCATCCCATCTTCCGGCGAGAGCGCGGGCCGGATGGATCCGCTACGCTCGACCTGAGCCTGGACCTGCCGCTGACGATCGCAGAAGCGACGCTCGGCGCCCGGATCCGGGTTCCCACCCTGGAGGGTCCGGTGGAACTGACGGTTCCGGCGGGTGTCTCGGGGGGGCAGCGGCTGCGTCTGCGAGGCAAGGGCCTTCGAGATGCCGCCGGCAAGACGGGGGACCTGCACGCGATCGCGCGGATCGCGCCGCCGGACCCTGAGAAACTGAACGAGCAGCAGCGGCAGATGCTGCGCGATCTCGCAGAGGCGACACCGCCTGTGCGAACCGGCCCGCACTGGACCGGCTGACCGGGCGCGCCCGCCGCAGCGGACGCGTCACGTGGGAGGCGAGAGCGCACTTGGTCAAGCAACGACACCAGCTCTTCGTATCCCTCCTGGCCATGGCGGACGGACTGGTGATTGCCGCGGCCGCGATGATGGGGTGGCTGCTGCGCAAATACCTCATCCCCGTGGGGCCGGGCCACCGTTTCTGGCCGGAAAGCTGGGAAAGTTACTTCAAGGAGCCGCTGATCCTGTTCGCGGTGCCGATCACGCTGTATGCCATGTGGCTGAGCGGGATGTACAAGCCGCGGCGCGACCGGGCGATCTGGGGCGAGTATGCGCAGATCCTGCGGGCCTCGGCGGTTTCGGTCGTTGCCCTCGTGGTTGTGCTCTGGGCGATCGGCAACCGCGTCATCGGCGTGCAGCCGACATCACCGACGCTCCCGCTGGGCGAGGCGCAACTGGACGCGGGGCGCGTGCAACTGGGGCTGATGGCGGGTCTGCTGCCGATGGCGCTCATGGGGCACCGGACCATCTTCCGGATCATCCTGCGCATCATCCGCCGCCGGGGGATGAATCTGCGGCACGCGGCGATCATCGGCGTGGGGCGCATCGGGCGGATCGCCTGCGCCACGATCGACAACAATCCGTGGACCGGCATCCGCGTCGGCTACTTCATCAGCCACCGCGACCAGACCGAGCGGACCGAGTGTCTCGGGCGCCCGGTGGCGGGGGGGATCGCGCAGCTCGAGGCGGTTCTGGAGCGCCGGCCGGTCGATGCCGTCTACATCGCAATTCCCAATGCGCAGGCGGCGGTGCTGCCGACGCTGCTCCAGCGGCTGGACCGTTTCGCCGTCGATGTGCGGATCATTCCCGATGTCAACCCGCGGTACCTGCCGCAGAGCATGGCCCTGGGCGAGTTGGACGGCATGCCGATCCTGAGCTACCGGGAGAGCCCGATCCGCGGGCTGGGCGGGGTGACCAAGCGGGGGCTGGACATCGCCGGGGCGCTGGCGGGGATCGCGGTCTTCGGGCCGCTGATGCTGCTGATCGCGGGGCTGGTGCGGCTGAGCGGGCCGGGGCCGGTGATCTTCCGGCAGAAGCGTGTGAGCTTCGGGCGGGATGTCTTCGAGATGTACAAGTTCCGGACGATGCGCCACGTCGAGGACGAGGTGGGCGTTGGGGCGGGCGTGGGGGTGGGCGCCGGATCGAGCCTGGGGGCGCCGGGGCTGGAGGGCTGGACGCGGCGCGACGATCCGCGGATCACGCCGGTCGGTCGGTGGCTGCGCCGGGCGAGCCTGGATGAGCTGCCGCAACTGTTCAACGTGCTCCGCGGCGAGATGTCGCTCGTGGGGCCGAGGCCGGAGCGGCCGGAGTTGATCGAACGGTTCCGCGAGGACTGGCGCGGCTACATGCTGCGTCAGCACGTGAAGGCGGGGATGACGGGGTGGGCCCAGGTGAACGGGCTGCGCGGGGACACGAGCATCAGGAAGCGGATCCAGCACGACCTGTTCTACATCCGCTACTGGTCGATCGGGTTCGACCTGAAGATCCTGTGGCTGACGGTCTTCCGCGGCTTCGTGCACCGCAACGCGCACTGACGATCAGACACCGGCGCGCGCAAACCGGCTCGATGCCGCATGCCGCATGCCTCTCTTCAAGTCAATCCAGAATCCTCGGATGAATCGAGCTTCGTGCCGGACTGGGGCCGATCCGGCATCAGCACGCCGCCGGACATCACCGCCTTCACCGCCTCCTCCACGCTCCAGTCGAGGAGCGTGACATCGGCGCGGCGCACCACGAGCATGAAGCCGGTGGTCGGGTTCGGCGTCGTGGCGACGAAGACGCTGTAGTTCTCCTCGCCGGTCACCGGGTCGCGCCCTTCGCGCGTCACGAAACCCACCGAGCGCACCCGGTCGCTCGGGAACGGCACGAGGGCCACCTGCCGGAACGGCCGGGTGGCGTCGCCGGCCAGCGTCGCGAGCACCTGCTGCGAAGCCCGGTACACCGTCTTGACCAGCGGCACGCGATCAACCAGCGCCTCGATCGCGTGCACGATCCGCCGCCCCACCACGTTGGCCGTGACACCGCCGAGCAGGTAGAGCAGCAGCAGCGTGAAGAACACCGCGCCGGCGGCGAGGGCCCACTGGAGCACCGATGGGAGCGTCTCGAGCCCCTCGGCCTGCACCTGTTCGGCGGAGAGGCCCCAGCTCTGCAGCACCGGCCGACCCGCCGGGCTCAGCAGCCACAACTCGATGAACCACAGCGAGGTGTCGCGCAGCAGGCGGAAGACGAACGCCGCCAGCATGAAGGTGATCCAGACCGGCACCACCAGCACCAGACCCGCGGTCACCCGGTTTCGGACGCGTCGTGCTGAGATCATGGGCGGCCGCTCACTTCAATCCTGTGGCCGCCGCGAATGAGCAGCAATGAGACGGGCTGCGGCAGGCGCGGCTCCCTGGCTGGGGAGCCACTGGGGACCGGGGCCGGGATGCGGCCGTGGGGGCTGCGCCACGCAAGTGGCGCTCGGATAAGGACTTACCGAAGTGGAGCGGAGGAGAGTCGAACTCCCGACCTCATCATTGCGAACGATGCGCTCTACCAACTGAGCTACCGCCCCGGCTTGCCGCGACGGCCTCCCGGGGGGGCCGGCGGCGGGGAGCAGTATACGCGGCGGCTGCGAGAAGTTCCGGAATCCGGCGCCCGCAGCCGGCCAGGATCTGGTACGCTGGGGGCATGGGCGGCTGGGCCGGCGCCGATCGTGGGGCGGCCGGCCCGGGGCGCCGGTGGCCCGCGGCCGGGGGGCTGGGGCGTGGGGGCAGGGTGGGGGCAGTGGGGCCCTGATAGGCCCCGGAAAGGATGTCCCGATGATCGAGGGGGGTATCACCATCCAGCGGCTGCTGGCGGGCATGCGGCAGCATGGGGCGAGCGACCTGCACATCAAGGTCGGCCTGCCGCCGACCTACCGGATCAACTCCGAGCTGCACCCCATCAGCGGCGACGCCCTGAGCGAGGAGGAGGCCGATCACCTGATGGACGAGCTGGTCCCGCCGAAGCTGAAGAAGCGCTTCGACGACTCGGGCGATCTCGACTTCGCCACGTTCGACGACACCGGCGACCGCTTCCGCGTGAACATGTTCCGCACCGGCGGGCACACGGCGGTCGCCATCCGGCGCGTCAAGGCGGAGATCCCGACGTACGAGGCGCTGCACCTCCCGGCGATCTACAGCAAGCTCATCACCGAGACCGGCGAGGGGCTGATCATCGTCTGCGGGGTGACCGGCTCGGGCAAGAGCACGACGCTGGCGTGCATGATCGAGCACATCAACGCCACGCGAGCCGAGCACATCATCACGGTCGAGGACCCGGTAGAGTATCGTTTCAGCCGGAAGAAGAGCCTGATCAGCCAGCGCGAGCTGGGGATTGATGTCCCGGATTACAAGGCGGCGCTGCGCTACATCGTGCGGCAGGACCCGGATGTGATCTTCATCGGCGAAATGCGCGATCACGACACGGTGCTGGCGGCGATCCAGGCGGCGGAGACGGGGCACCTGGTTTTCGGTTCGCTGCACACCGCCGACACGATGCAGACGTTCAACCGGATTCTCGAGTTCTTCCCGCGGGAGGAGCACGATTTCATCCGAAGTTCGCTCGCCAACACGATGAAGGCGATCTGCGCCCAGCGGCTGCTGCCGGCAACGCCGGAGGTGGGCGTGGGCGCCGTGCCGGCGACCGAAGTGCTGCTGAACAATGCCATCGTGAGCGAGAAGATCCGCGAGGGTGAGGATGAGGATCTGCCGAGCATTCTCAACGGGGCGGTGGCCGAGGGGATGCGCAGCTTCACGTACTCGCTCACGGAGCTGGTGAAGAAGGATTTCGTGAAGATGCGCACGGCGCTGGACTACGCCCCCAACCGCGACGCCCTGCAGAGCGCGATCAAGGGCGTGGAGGTGAAGGCGGCGACGCTGGTGAGCCGGATGAAGGGATAGGGGGAGAAGTTCAGGTTCAGAGTCCGGAGTTCAGAGGGGGGGCGTGCGAGAACGGAGGCGCCCATGACCATGGATCACGAACTGCAGGAGAAGCTCCTTCACGCCGCCCGCGATGCGGCGAAGCACGCGCACTGCCCGTACACGAAGTTTCCCGTCGGCGCCGCGGTGCTCACCAGCGACCACACCATCTATACCGGATGCAATGTCGAGAACGCCTCGCCCGCCCTCACGATCTGCGCTGCCCGGGCCGCGGTCTTCAGCGCCGTCGCCCAGGGCGACACCGACATCATCACGGTCGTGATCTACACCCCCACCAAGAACCCGACGCCCCCCTGCGGCGCCTGCCGGCAGGTGATCAACGAGTTCGCCGCGGAGGCCCAGATCTACTGCCTCTGCGACAGCGCCAAGTTCCTTCACCGCCCCCTCTCGGCCCTGCTGCCCGACGCCTTCGGCCCGCACATGCTGTGACCGGCGCGGCGCCGCCCTTCCGGGCGATCGGGCCGAACATCGGGCGGAATCCCGGCGCTACCCATGGCCGTTGTGTCTGCGCGTCAACTCATCCGGATGATCGGCTTGATCGTCTCGCCCTTCTCGCTGTCCTCCGCCGCCTGGTTGATCTCGTCGAGGCTGTAGTACTTCACCAGACGGTCGAACGGAAAGCGACCCTGGGCGTGCAGAGCGATCAGGTGCGGGATGAAGACCTCCGGGACGCTTTCTCCCTCGATGATTCCCTGAATGCGCTTGCCCCGGATCATCACGTCATTGATGTCGAAGCTCGCTTCAGCGCCCATGGGCGCGGCCCCCACGATGCCGCACGCCCCCATGCTCGCGAGCGATTCGATCGCCTGACGCAGCACCTCGGGCCGCCCGGTCGCTTCCAGCGAGAAGTTCACGCCGCCGCCGGTGATGTCGCGCATCGCCGAGACCGGATCGGTCTGCTTGCTGTTGACGCTGTGCGTTGCGCCCAGCTCCTTCGCCATCTCCAGGCGCGACTCGACGACATCGGCGGCGATGATGGTCGTCGCTCCGCAGATGCGGGCCGCCATGACCGCCGACAGGCCCACCGCGCCGGCGCCGAACGCGGCGAAGCTCGCGCCCGGCCCGACCTCCAGCGCATTCATCACTGCCCCCGCTCCCGTCTGGATGCCGCAGCCCAGCGGACCGAGCAGTTCCAGCGGGGCCTCCTTCGGCGCCTTCACGATATTGCGCTCGTTGGCGAGCGCATAGGTCCCGAACGACGACTGCCCGAAGAAGTGATCGTGGACCGCCTCGCCATCGGCGTCCCGCGTCGCCGTGCTCCCATCCTCCCGCGCCCCGCCGAAGCAGAGCGCCTGGGCGTTGTCGCAGTAGACCGGCCTTCCGAGATAGCAGGGCCGGCAATGCCCGCATGACATGAACGTCAGCACGACCGCGTCGCCCTCGGCGACCTTGCGCACATCCTCGCCGACGCGCTCGATGATGCCGGCGCCCTCATGGCCGAGCACGATCGGGTGCGGCACGTCGTACACCTTGTCGCGGGCCACCATGTCGGTGTGGCACATGCCCGTCGCGACGACCCTCACCAGCACTTCGTCGCGCCGCGGGGCCCCCAGCCTCAGCGTTTCGATCCGGAGCGGTCCGCCCTTGTCGCGGACGACAGCGGCCCTGATCTCGCGCTCGCCATCATCACTTGCGCTTGGCATCGTGATTCCTTTCGATGTTTCAAAAATGGTCGCGCCCCCGGGGCGGGCAGACAAGCCGGCAAGGCGTCCTCTGAAGGGAAACGGGGCGCCTTCCCCCAGCGGGCTGTTCGGCGCCTGTCCGACGCGCGCCGGGCGCTCCCCTCCGTTGCGCCAGGGCACGCCTCCGTCGCCGGATCAGGCGATCGCCGCGCCGGCTGGCACGCCGTTTGAGTGTCCGTCGCCTGATGCGACGCTTCCTCGGCATGCTGCTCGGCTCTGCTGTCCTGGCCACCACCGGGCTGGCCCAGAGCGCGATCACGCTGCGGCCGGCGGCTCGCATTGCCGATGGGCCCCTCACCCTGCGGCAGGTGGCCGTGCTGGAGGGCGCCGCGGCGGAGGCCCTGGGCGATCTCGTCATCGTCGAGAGCCCCGCGGCCCTGGAGGCCGCCGACGGCTGGCGGCTGCTCGAACTCGGGCAGGTGCGCGCTGCGCTGGAGGCGCACGATGCGCCCTGGGGAGCGCTCACTTTGCGCGGCGGGACCTGCGCGGTGCGCATCGGCGACGAGCCGGTCGGCGCCGAATCGGCGGCGGCGCCCGGCGCCGGGCGCCTCGCCAGCGAGATGCCAGCGGGGACCGTCGGCGCCGAAGTGGCCCGTCAGCTCGCCGCATTCCTCGCCGTCGATCCGGCCGCGCTGCGCTTGCGCTTCGACGACGCCGACGGTGCGACCATGGACCGGCCGGGCGCCGGCCTCATCATCGACGCCCGGCCGACCGGCCTGGGCGAGCGCACACCGGTGGCCCTGCGGATCTACCGGGCCGACTGGATCGAACTGGACACGACCATCCGCATCGCGATCGAGATCCGGCGCCCGACGGCTACCGCCCGGCGCGACATCCGGCGCGGGGAGATCATCGAGGCGGCCGACGTTGCGATCGACGAGGCATGGCTGCCGCCGGATGCCGCGCCGGCCCAGGACGCCATCGGCGCCGTCGCCCGCGCCTCCATCGGCGCGGGCCAGATCGTCATGCAGGCCGACACCGAGGCGCCGCTGGTGGTGCGCCGGCGCGATCGCGTCACGGTGGACATCGTCAGCGGCACGATTCGCATGCAGGTGAAGATGCGGGCCCTCGGCGACGGCTGCGTCGGCGATGTCGTGGAGTTCGAAACGATCGAGCCCGACCGTCGCGATCGCCGCCGGATGCAGGCGCGGGTGAATGCCCCGGGACGGGCCGTGGCGCTGATAGGGGAGGGGAAATAGCAAATGGCAAATCGGCAAGTGGCAAATCCGGATGGGCGATTCCCGAAGTCGGCGGTCTTCTTTGCCATCTGCTCATTTGCCATTTGCGATTTCGTCCCAGCGCAGGGCCTGCTCACCCGTCAGCCGTCGCCGGCGCCACTCGAGGGGCAGCCGGATGCCGCGGCGCCGCTGTACAACATCAGCCTCTTCGCCGTCCGGCCGCCGGAGCGCAAGACGTACCAGATCCACGACCTCGTGATGATCATCATCAACGAGTCCAGCCAGCAGACCAGCGAGCAGCGGCTCGAGACCGAGAAGGAGACCGAGCGGCAGGCCC
>CAYMJK010000352.1:0-2963 GCA_964390535.1 uncultured Phycisphaeraceae bacterium
CCAGCCCGATCAGCAGGATCCCGTAAAGGGCGCTGATGACGGGGAGAAACCACCGGTGCATCGTGCGCAGCCGCTTGGCCGCCACGCGCAGATCCTCGGCCGATTCGTCGAAGACGCTCGAGGTCGCCGCGTCCGATGCCGCGAAGCTCTCCGCCTCCATCGCCTCGATCCGCTCACGCCGGTGCTGATCGAACACCACCAGCAGCGCAAGCCAGACCCCGACCCCCGGCAGGGCGAAGACCGCCGCCGCGCGGGCGAGGCTGTCTTCCCCCACGATGCCGTAAATCAGCAGACCCAGGCCAAGGATCGCCTGCGCCAGCATGCCCAGAAGGCAATGGCTGGTCGCCCGGCGGTAGCTGAGATAGTCGCCCTTCATGCCACTCCCTGTCCGGTTTCGGATCGCCCGCGACGTCAACGACACATGGCGGGGCGATTGTCAGGCGCATTGCCCGACCTGTCCACCCGCCGCGTCTCTCGTCTCTCCCCATCCGATCGGCCCCATCCGATCGGACGGGCGCCTCCTGCTCGCCCAATCGAAGCCCGCGCGCCGATACCGGCGAACCCGGGACCCCCGGAGTACGTTTCACTACGACGCGGCGCCGGGCGTGTTCGGCGCGGCCGCCCAAAAATCAGGCCCGCCTCATGAAGGGCAATCTGCCCCCGCCAGCCGGCCGCCGGAGCCTCGATGTTCTCCCAGATTCTCACGATCGCACGCAACACCTTCGTGGAGGCGATCCGCCAGCCGATCGTCATCGGCCTGGTGGTCATCTGCGGCGTCTTCCAGTGGTTCAACACCTGGACGGCCGGGTACTCCATGGGACGGACCACCACCGGAGAGATCTCCGGAGACGATAAACTCATGGTGGACATAGGCTTAGCGACGGTGTTCGGCTGCGGAACGCTCCTCGCCGCCTTCGTCGCCACCAGCGTCATCAGCCGCGAAATCGAGGCCAAGACCATCCTGACGGTGGTCAGCAAGCCGATCGGCCGCCCCGCCGTGGTCATCGGCAAATACCTCGGGGTCGCCGCCTGCATCCTCCTGGCCACCCTCGTCATGCTCGTCTTCCTCATGATGGGCGTCCGCCACGAGGTGATGTCCACCGCCGCCGACACCCTCGACGGGCCGGTGATCTTCTTCGCCTTCGGCGGATTCTTCCTCGCCCTGATCGTGGGGGCCCTGGCCAACTACCTGTACGGGTGGTCCTTCCCCCAGACCGTGCTGCTCACGCTGGCCCCGCTCATCGCCTTCGGGTACCTGGCCATCCTGGTCATCGGCAAGGACTGGCGCCTCCAGCCGATCTCGACGGACTTCAAGCCGCAGGTGCTCACCGGGTGCGCCGCCCTGCTCGTCGCCATCATGGTGCTCACGGCGGTCGCCGTCACCGCCTCCACTCGCCTCGGGCAGGTCATGACCATCGTGGCCTGTGCCGCGGTCTTCGTCGGCGGGCTGCTGTCCGACCACGTGCTCGGCAGCCGGGCCTTCGACAACGAGCCCCTCGGCATCATCAGGACCGCCGAGGCGGTCGATCGCCGCAGCGAGGGCTTCGAGGAGCCCGGCAACAGCTACCGGCTCGTCCTCACCGACTACCCGCGGCGCATGCTCCATCCGGGCGACACCATCCACTACGGGCCCAACCCCAACGGCTTCGCCCTCGCCTCCGGCTCGTTCGGCCCCTTCACCGGCGAGGTCGGCGGGGATGCCCGACTCTTCGCCGCGGGCGCCCCCTCCGCCATCGTCCTGATCGGTGTGGACGGCACGAACCTCGAGATCCAGAACGTCGGCGAGCACGGCGCGCCCATCAAGCGCCCCCCCCGCCCCGACGACTACATCTTCACCAGGCCCACCGAGATCAACCCCGTCGCCGCGGCAGCGTGGGCAGTGATCCCCAACATGCACCTCTTCTGGCTGCTGGACCCCATCAGCCAGAATCGGCCGGTGCCGGCCGAGCACTTCGGCCTGCTCGCGGCCTACGCGGCGACCCAGATCGGGGCGATTCTCGCGCTCGGTGTGGCCCTCTTCCAGCGGCGGGACGTCGGCTAGGCGGCCCCAGGCGGCTGGTTATCGGTCGTTGTTTCGGCGCCGAAATTCCTTTGAGCGCGGCCGGCGGCGCCGTTATACTGAAAGTGGGTTTGGTGGCGCCTGTCGGTAGGCGCCGCGTTGGCTGAGCCGGGGCGATCGCCTGCGGCTTTCGGACACAGGCGCCCACGGGCGCAAGGCAGGAAGGATCGTCATGGGAAACCAACCGTCCCTTTTGGATGAGGGTGACTTCGCAGCCATCGGCGGCGGGCGCAAGTCGTCAGGCCCGATGGGCCCCGGTCGGGACAACGCGAAGATGATGAAGATCGTCGCCGTGGTCGTCCTCTTCGCCCTCGCGGGCCTCGCCGGCACCTATTCCATCTGGAAGCCCGAGGGCCCGGTGAAGAATTCCAGGGGTGAGACCGTTCAAGCAAGGGAAGTCACCCCAGAGGACGAGGAGGCGATCCTCCGCCAGGAGCGCGAGCAGAAGCTCCTCCTCGAACAGGGCGCCACCATCGGCGCCGACTAGCGCACCGACCGGCCCCATCAGAACAGCATTTGCACCCAAGCGGGAGATACTGAATCATGTCACAGCGACCATCACTACTCGACGAAGGCGATTTCGGCGCAATCGGGACCAAGCAGAAGTCCTCCGGCGGCGGCGGACCGGGCATGGACAAGAGCAAGATGATCAAGATCGGCGTGCTGGTGGGCGTCATGGCGCTCGCCGCCCTCGTCTGGGCCTGGCCGAAATGGCTCGCCCCCGAGCCCGTGGTCCGCGAAAAGGAAGGCAACATCGTCAAGCACGAGACCACGCCCGAGGAACTCGAAGAGTTCGAGCGCCAGCAGCGCCAGATCCAGTTGGATGTCGAGTCCGGCAAGGCCGTCATCGGCGGCGCCTGATCGACGGGTGGCGCCAGGCGTCCCGCCTGTGCCGCACCCCAAC
>CAYMJK010000353.1:0-8058 GCA_964390535.1 uncultured Phycisphaeraceae bacterium
CGGGAGGCGTTCGAGACGGCCCGGCGCCTCGGGTTCGACCGCGTGCACTGCGGGCACAAGGCCAACATCATGAAGATGACCGACGGTCTCTTCCTGGAGCGCTTCTACGCGGTCGCGGCCGACTATCCGGAGATCGCGACCGAGGATGTGATCATCGACGCCCTGTGCATGAACATGGTGCTGCGCCCGCACGAGTTCCAGATGGTGGTGCTGCCGAACCTGCAGGGCGACATCGTCAGCGATCTCGCGGCGGGGCTGGTCGGCGGGCTCGGCTTCGCCCCCAGCGCCAACATCGGACAGCACGTGAGCATCTTCGAGGCGGTGCACGGCACTGCGCCCGACATCGCCGGCAAGGGCGTCGCGAACCCGACGTCGCTGCTGCTCAGCGGGCTGATGATGCTGCGCCACATCGGGCTGCTCGCGCAGGCGGCGACCATCGAGAATGCGCTGCTCGCGACGCTGGAGAGCGGCGTGCGCACCGGCGACTTCGGCGACCGCTCGCGCGAGCCGGTCGGCACGCGGGCCTTCGCTGACGAGATCATCCGGCGCCTCGGGCAGAAACCGTCGTCGCGCCCGCCGATCGAGGCGACGCAGGACGAGATCCGCTTCACCCGCCCCGGCCGTCCGCGCCAGAGCACGCTGCTGCGCACGTTCCACAACGTCGTCGCGCAGGTCGTCGGCGCCGACATCTCGATCGAGACGCTCGAAACCGTCACCGATCTCGTCCCCGCGCTCGAGCGGCTCTGCCGCCCGACGCCCTTCCGCCTGACGATGATCTCCAGCCGCGGCACACAGGTCTGGCCGACGGGCTCGGTCTTCACCGAGGTCGTGGACTACTACCGGGCCCGCTTCGAGCTGCGCGATCCGGCGCAGGCGGGGCTGCTCGGGCAGGCGCCGGCGCTGGACCTGCTGCGCAAGATCAGCGAGAAGTTCACGGTGGCGTCGTTCGAGCCGCTACGGCTGTACGACGGCGCGCGGGGGTATTCGCTCGCGCAGGGGCAGTAGCCGCGCAAGGCTCAAAACGCAAAGCTCAGATCGCAAGTCCGGAGGCGCCGATTGCGAACTCCTCGGTGGCGCCCGGATCGGGATTTGAGCTTTGAGCTTTGCGCTTTGAGCTTTCCTACCATCGCCGATGATCGCCGAAGTCCGCCTGCGCGCCCGCGCCATCAAGTATCGGTGGAAGCTCGATCCGTCCGAGATGGCGCTGCTCCTGGGCACCGTCCGCCGCGGCTGGACGACGCTGGACCTGGGCGCTCACAAGGGCGCATACACCTACTGGCTCGCCCGGGCCGTCGGGCGCTCCGGCCGCGTCATCAGCGTCGAGGCGCAGCGCCCGCTCGCCGACCGCCTCCAGCGCGTGATGGCGCGGCGCCCGCAGGTCGAGATCAAGTGGGCCGCCATCTCCGACACCACCGGGACCGGCATGCTGAGCCTGCGCCCGGACGGCTCCTCTCACGGCGCCTCCATCACCGGCTTCGCCGACGGGCGCGCGGGGGCGACCGTCCCGACGCCGACGATCAGCCTGGAGGATCTTGCCGCGGAGGCCAGGTTCGACAGCCTCGGGTTCATCAAGTGCGATGTCGAGGGGCACGAAGGGCCGGTGTTCGCGGCCGGGGCGGGGGTGATCGACCGCTTCCGCCCCACGATCCTCGTCGAGTGCGAGGACCGGCACGCCGGCGGCCCCGACCGCCCCCACCCCCACCCCCACGGCGGCGTGGCCGGGCTGGTGGGAATCTTCGAGCCGCTGCGCTACCGGATCCGCTTCTTTCACGAGGGGCGGCTCAAGCCGGTGGACGAGTTCGACGCCGGGCGCCACCAGGTCTACGGCGAAGGGGAGTACGCCAACAACTTCCTGCTCGACCCCCTGTAGACGCCTGGCGCCGGCGCGCCGCGCTGCCCCCGGAATACACTCAGTCGTGCTCCTCGCCATCGGCCTTCTCAGCGCCGGGCTCGTCCTGCTGACGCTTGGCGCCAGTTGGCTGGTGCGCGGCGCCAGCGCCATCGCGGTGCGCCTGGGCATCTCGCCCCTCGTCGTCGGGCTCACGGTGGTCGCGTTCGGCACCAGCGCCCCGGAACTGGCGGTCAGCCTCCGCGGCGTGCTGTCCGGCCAGACGGACATCGGCATCGGCAACGTCATCGGCAGCAACATCTTCAACGTGCTGGTGATCCTCGGGCTGTCGTCGCTGGTGGCGCCGTTGATCGTGCACCAGAAGCTGGTGCAGGTGGATGTGCCCATCATGATCGGCGCCAGCGTGGCCCTGTGGCTGGCGGCCCTCGGCGGCGCCATCGGCCGCGTGGAAGCGGGGCTGCTCCTGCTCGGCTTCCTCGCCTACACCGGGATGGCGATCCGCACGGCCCGGCGGGAATCCGCCGCGGTGCGCGAGGAATACGCCCACAAGTACGCCGCCGGCGACCGGCGGGGCGGACGCATCTGGGTTTCCGTGCTGCTGGTCGTGCTCGGCGTCGGCCTGTGCACGCTGGGGGCGGGCTGGCTGGTGGATGGCGCCACCACGATCGCGCTGGATCTCGGCGTCAGTGAACTGGTCATCGGCCTCACCATCGTCGCCGCGGGCACCTCGCTGCCGGAACTGGCGACCTCGCTGATCGCCGCCCTCCGCGGCGAGCGCGACATCGCGGTGGGCAACATCGTCGGGAGCAACCTCTTCAATATCCTCGCCATCCTCGGGCTCTGCGGCGTCATCGCCCCCGAGCCGCTGCCGGTGGCGCCGCAGGCGCTGGCGCTGGATCTCCCCGTGCTGCTCGGCGCCGCCGTCTGCTGCCTGCCGATCTTCTTTACCGGGCACCGGATCGGCCGGCTGGAAGGGGCGCTGCTGCTGGTGTGCTATGGGGCGTACGCGCTGGCGCTGTGGGCGCTGGGCCCCGGCGGCCCGCCCGAAGCGCTGAGGCAGATGTCGCCCTGGCTGATGACGGGCCTCGCGGTCGCCGGCCTCGGTGGCTCGCTGGCGTACGCCCTCTGGTCGAGGCGCAACCAACCGTAACCGGCGCGCGCCCGCGCCCGTCTACGCCACCCACTGCTCCCGTGCGGGCGGCGCCGTCGGGGGCGCGATCGGGGACGCCGATGTGGCGCCGGCGGGCGGCCCGCCGGGCTCGCCGACCGAAGTGCGCGCCGTCCAGACCCCCGTCCGCCGCCGATCGATTGCGCGCCCGATCCACCATCCCAGCGCTACCCAGTGCGGCGGCCCGACGATCGCGAGACAGCCGCCCAGCGCCAGGACCGAGGCCTCGCCCATGCCCGTCATCGGCGCCAGCCACCCCTCGATCGCCTCCAGGAGCGGCTCGGCCGGCATCGTGAGTAGCGACAGCGGCATGTCGAGGAACATCACCGGGAGGAAGAACACATTCGCGAGCGGGTCGCCAGCGCTGCGCAGCGCCATCCACGCGCTGCCCCCCACCAGCGCCGTGTGCACGATGAAGACGATCAGGGGAAGCTGGAGGGCGAGGCGGGAGCGCATGATGAAAACTCCATCGGCCACTGGCGCCCACCGCATCGGCCCGCCGCGGCCCAGCGGCTGTCAGGCGGCTCTGCCAACGCCTCGATGGCCGTCTTTGGCCGTTTCCGGACGCGAGCGGGCGGCGCCGGCGAAGCGCCCGGCGCCGCCGGGGCGTACGATGGCTCATGACGGACCGGATGAATGTTCTGCTGGTGGGCGGCGGGGGCCGGGAGCACGCGATCGCGACCTCCCTCGCGCGCTCGCCGCGCCTCGATCAGCTCTTCATCACCCATCCGGGCAACCCGGGGCTCGCAGCGCTGGGGACGCCGGTGGATGTGCCGGTGTCGCGCCGCGAAATCTACCGGCTGGTGCAGGTCTGCGAGAAGAAGCGGATCGGCCTGGTCGTGATCGGGCCGGAGGATCCGCTGGCGGAGGGCTTCGCCGACGCCCTGGCGGCGCCCGGGCGCATCGTCTTCGGGCCATCGAAGGAAGCAGCGCAACTGGAGGCGGACAAGGCGTGGGCAAAGGAACTGATGCGCTCGGCGAGCATCCCCACGGCCGAGGCCCGCGCCTTCGATCGCGCTGAGGACGCCATCGCCTACATCCACAGCCGCAGCGAGCCGCCGGTCGTGAAGGCCGCGGGGCTGGCCAAGGGCAAGGGCGTGCTCGTGCCCGACTCGATCGATGATGCGGTCCGCGCGGTCGAGCGCATCATGAAGCAGCGCGAATTCGGCGCCGCTGGCGAGACCGTGCTCATCGAGGAGCGGCTCCGCGGGCCGGAGGTCAGCGTGCTCGCTCTCGTCGATGGTCGCAGCATCTACCTGCTGGAGCCCTGCCAGGATCACAAGCGGCTCGGCGATGGCGACACCGGGCCCAACACAGGGGGCATGGGCGCCTTCTGCCCGAGCGACCTGATGGATGACGAACTCTCCGCCCGTGTGCAGCGGGAGATCCTCGTGCCGACGCTGGACGCCCTGCGCCGGCGGGGGATCGACTATCGAGGCGTGCTCTACGCCGGGCTCATGCTCACGCACTCGGGGCCGAAGGTGCTGGAGTTCAACGTCCGCTTCGGCGACCCGGAGTGCCAGGCGCTGCTCCCGCGCCTCGAGAGCGACCTTCTGGAGGCGATGCTCGCAACCGCCGAGCGCCGCCTGAGCGACATCGAACTGCGCTGGCGCCCCGGCGCCGCGGTGACCGTCGCGCTCGCGAGCGAGGGATATCCCGACACGCCGCGGACCGGCGCCATCATCGAAGGCGTCGATGAGGCCGCGGCGATGGCGGATGTCGAAGTCTTCCACGCGGGCACAGCGCTCGATCGCGAGGGACGGCTGGTCACCGCCGGCGGGCGCGTGCTGACCGTCACCGGCGTGGGGCCGGATCTGGAGGCGGCCCGCGCCAGAGCCTACAGCGCCGCCGACCGCATCCGCTTCCCCGGCATGCAGATGCGCCGCGACATCGGCGCCGCGGCGCCACTGGACCGGCGCGCCCCCCGCCGCTCCATCCCCGCCCCGCTCGGTTGAAGTGTCTCCTGAGATCAGCGGTCTCGTGCCACTGACCTGCTCTGAGGTCAGTGGTTCCGTCAAGCGGCGCCGCAAAGCCCGAAAGGAACACGGACCCCAGGAGACGAAGCCACTGACCTCAGAGCAGGTCAGTGGCACGGCACATCACCCGCCGCCGCGCTCCGGGGCGAGCGCCCCGATCTCCGGGGCCTCCGGCGCCGGCGAACCCGCGGCATCCAGGAACCCCTGCAGCAGTTCCAGCGTCGCGATGGTCCGCGATTCGTAGATGCGGAACGTCTCCCCATCGCGCACGACGAGGAAACGCTCCGCCCCCGACTGCTCCGGCGCGGGCATCGCGCCGATCTCGAGGATCGCCAGCGGCGAGCCGCCCAGCGAGCGCAATTCGACGCTCAGGGCGGGCGCGTATCCGGCCGGCCGCTCGATCAGGAGCGCGCCCGCGGGAGCTGCGCAGAGCGTGCCCAGGGCTTCATCCATCGCCGCGGCATCCGGCGCCGAGAGCGCTGCGCCATCGGCCTCGCCCCCGACCACCTGCCCCCCGCCCGCGATCCGCTCGATCGTGACCCGGGCCGCGCCTGCATCGGGCGCCGACAGGGCCAGGGCGCCGATCTCGCTCGCCGGCGCCGGCGCCGACTGCGGGTCGATGTACGCCTCCGGCGCAGGGTTGACCCGATTCAGCTCCGCTTGGCTGACGCCCACTACGGCCTGCCCCCGCGCCGCCCCCTCCAGCGAGGTCTCGATGGTCACGCGGGCGAAGAGCGTCGTCATCGTCGTGTCGGTGGGGCCGCCGATCTCGAGGGTCACCACCTCGCGCTCCCGGCGCACGGTTGCGCCTTCGGGGATCTGGATGTCGCGCTCCACCCGCACGCTGGCGAGCGGCTCACTCAGCCCGGTGACATCATCGGCCGGCGCCTCGTCATAGAACCGCGTCACGCCCGCCTTGGCGAGCAGGCCGAGCAGCGCCTCCACCGCCGGGCCGCTCGCCCGCGCGCCAACCGGCGCCGTCAGCGCCCACCGCCCACCGGCGCGGTTCAGCGCGATCCGCCGCCCGCCGCTGGTGATGGTCACCCGCGAGGCGTCCACACTGACACCCGGCATCGCCGACTTCGCCCGCCAGTCGGCCGGGCCGGATTCGATGAACGCCTCGTGCAGCCAGTCATCCACCTGATAGACCTGCCCCGCCACCTCGACCAGCCGGCGCCCGCCGAGCCCTGGCGGCGCGATCCGCAGTGCGAGCGGGTCCGCCCCCTGGCGCTCCAGCGTGAGCGTCCCGGCGCCTTCCGGCATCGTCTCATCCACAGGCGCGCCGCGGAGTTCGGTGAGCACCCGCAGGGCAGCGCGCATGCGCTCCGGCGCTATCGGCCACGCCGCCTCGCCCGTGTGGGCGATCCACTCGCCCGGCAGCCGCCCCCGCACGACCCGGGCCGCGGCGCCATCGCGCTCAACCGACAGCGCGGTCACCGCCGCCGGGTCCAGTTCCAGGACGACCTGCCGCTCGGAGGCTCGGTTGGAGGCCGGGCGCAGGGCAAAGATCGAGATCGCCGTCAGCCCGAGGGCGATCAGCAGGCTGACGATGACGGCAGGGCGGCTCACCGGCGATTGTAAACGCCGCGCTCATCCCGCGCCGACCTCATGGCAGAACCGCATGGCGCCCACCCCCACCCCCACCCCCACCCAGACCCCCGACCCGATCCCGACCCGCGCGTCCGGGACGCCCCGCATCGGGCTGACGATGGACATCGAGCCCGAATCGGCCGGCCCGAACCCCCGCAGCTTCGTGCGCATGGCCTACCACCGGGCGATCATCGCCGCGGGCGGCCTGCCCGTGCCGCTGGCGCCGGCGCCGGAACTGATCCCGCAGCAACTGGAAACGATCGACGGGGTGGTTCTGACCGGCGGGGACGATCCCATCATGGAGGACTTCGGCGAGCCGACGCACCCGGCGGCGACGCCACTGAACCCGGTCCGCCAGCGGTACGAGCTGGCCCTGCTCGACGCCCTGGACCGGCGCCCGGATCTGCCGGCGCTGGGCGTCTGCCTCGGCATGCAACTCATGGCGCTGCGCGCTGGCGGCCAGCTCAACCAGCACATGCCGGACACGCTGGCGACAGCGCCCGAGCACTGGGAGCGCGCCCACGCCATCTTCCCCGCCCCGGGCGCCCCGGCGTGGCTGGGCGCCGGGCCCGTGCTCAGCCGCCATCGGCAGGCGATGACCGACACCGGCCGCCTCGTGGTCGCGGCACGGGCGCCGGATGGCGTGATCGAAGCGGCGCACGATCCGGACCGCGCCTTCTTCGTCGGCGTGCAGTGGCACCCGGAGCGGACAGACGGCGACCTGGGAACGCCGGTGTACGCCGCCCTCGTGGCCGCGGCCCGTGTCCGCTGCCGCGACAGGGCGACCCTGCCCCAGCCTTGAGAGCGCCACCGCGCGGATCAATCGATCCCGCGCATGTCCACCTCGCGCCGATGCCCCTGCTCGTCATAGGTGTATATCTTGTCCGGCTCCTCGTCCCGGCATCCCTTGTGCGTGCCGTCGCAGAACGGGAAGTTCTTCGTCAGCCCGCAGCCGCAGATGAACACCGGCTTGTCCTGCGGGTCGATGCGGACCGGCCCGTCACGGTCGGAGCGGATGTATCGTGCCATGAAGTATCCTTGCAGTCGGCTGCCGGAGTGACGAGGCCGCGCCGCAGGCGGCTCCGACTCATCATTCATCACTCATCATTCATCATTCCCCTCACGCCGGCGCCTGCAGCGACTCCACCACGCTCTGCAGGATCCGGGCCGTCTCCGCCTGCTCGCCGTGCTCTGCGTAGGCCCGGCTGATCATGCGGTGGGAGCAGACCGGCAGGATGTTCCGCATGATGTCCTCGGGGATGATGTAGTCGCGCCCCTCCAGCACCGCCGTCGCCCGCGCCGCGTGCGCCAGCGCCAGCGAGCCCCGCGGCGACAGCCCCACCTGCAGATCCGCGTGCGACCGCGTCGCGTTCGCCAGATCCACGATGTACCGCGTCAGCGACGAATCCACCCGCACCCCGTCCACATGATCCTGCAGCGCGATCAGCTCGTCGCGCGTCAGCACCGGCTCCAGC